>CAZGRF010000699.1:0-2250 GCA_964527825.1 uncultured Pirellulales bacterium | reverse complement strand
GAAATCGCCGTTGGCATCCGTGACAACCGTCTCCTGGCTGCCGGAGGGGTCATCGCCTGAATTCAGGACATACGCCGAGGGCGGTGTCGGGTCTTCGCCATCAACAATAGTTGTCTTGTTGTTGGACACAGGCTCAGGCTGAATCCAGAGACTGTAACTACTGTTCCCAGCCATACCAAGACCCTTGACGTAGACGGTTTCACCGGGGAAGAAGGATTCCTTCGCATTCCCGGCGGCGTCGGTCGAGATCAGGTTGGGCTGGTAGATGTCTATGTTGTAGACGTTCTGCACGGAGATCCCGCTCGAGGTAGGCCACCTCTTCTTGTAGTAGTGGAACCGTGACTCCGGCACGGCCTCGTGCATGTCCCAGTTGCCGAAGGCGTGCCAGCCCCAAGGATTGACACTGTCATCGGCGAAGAAGAGAAGCCGCATGCCGGTATCGTAGCCCGGCACGTAGCCGCCAAAGTCGTCGTTGTACCAGGCGACGACCAGCTTGCCCACACGGGCTGCGGGATTGTAGATGGTCTCGTAGTCAAACCACTTGGAGAAGCCGTCGGACGCTTCGATCAATATCGTATCGCCCGGCGCAGCCCCGCCGACGAGGCCGGCCAGGTCTTTGACGTCGGTCCCTTTGGCTGCCCCGTAGAACCGGCTGTCCACGTTAACGTCATCTTCAGGGTTCCAGACGGTATCGAAATTGGTGTTGTCGAAAGTAGGCCCCTGGCAGTAGTACTGGGTTACGCCGTCACCCTGGACCGGCAGATTAGCCTCCAGCCACTCGTAGGTCACAGTCATCGGGCTGCCGATGACGGCGCCATAAGGATCGTACTTCGTGACTGTGAGCTCAGTGGTCGTAGTCGACGTTGTGAACAACGCGCTGGCTTCGACGGGCGTCCCGTAAGGTATATCAGCCCTCACCGAGTAGCTCTCATTAGGCGGCAGCAGCGGAGTCTCTAGAGTGGTGCCCGCGGGGATATCACCAGTACCGGTCACCGTCACAAAGACCTGGTGCTCGGTCGGGTCTACGATACTGTCATCATTGGTGTCAAACCAGACGTACCCCGAGGCATCCGGCTCAAAGCCGCCGCCGGTAACCGTGATAGTCACTTCCGTACTCATTGCCCCGGTGGTGGGGTCTATCGTCAGAGCTGCGGCCGCGAATGCCGGCGCTGGCGATGCCATCGAGGCCAAGACCGACAACAACGCCGCCACACCGAGCAGCGCGCCCAGGTATGCCTTCCTTATTGCCCTTTTGTGCATGTCTTCTTGCTCCCCTCAGTCAATAACTCAAGCCTGAAAGTGATGGCATCCCGTGCTCCACGATTGGACATGTCGTCCCCTTCTCATCATGAAGCCGAGGGGGCGGGGTATGCTTGCCTTTGCTGCGAGTAGAAGGGGCTACCCGCGGGACGGGGTTACAGCCGAAAAGAAATTTTGCGTTCGGTCACCTCCTCCTGTGAAAATCAAGGGGATGGCTATCGCTACGAGCACGACGATGGGCGCCACCTTCCCGTCTTGCTGGGCGTTATGCTAGATATAGCATACCGGCCCCGGCTAATGCAACCCGTCAAGGTCGTTGCACTCTTCACTCAGACGGGAGCGAGAAATGGAGCCTAGACTGAAGCTCTGGGTCGAGAAGGACGGCGCCATCGTTCTCTCCGGATTTCGGGTCCGCATCCTCCAGCGTGTGGGGGAAACCGGCTCGCTCGCCGAGGCGGCGCGACGAATGAGCCTGTCATATCGGCGGGCTTGGGGCAAGATCCGTGAGATCGAGACGAACCTCGGCGTCCGCCTCGTCGAAAGCAAGGTCGGCGGTCCCGGCGTCGGCGGCACGCGTCTCACTCGAATTGGCAAACGCATGGTTGCGCTCTACCCCCAGTTTGAGGCTGCCGCGCAGTCGGACGTGCGTCGCCTGTTCGTCGAGTTCTTTGGCGAAGAAGTGTAAGTCTTCTGTGGCCTTCAGGCGCAACGTCTCCTCCGACGCGCCTTCTCGGATTTCCCTTGGGGTGGTCAGCAATTGGGCCCGAGGAGGGGCCCCACGGGGCTGCTCTCGCGGCAATCTCAGATTCGGATTGGGGTTCCGAAGGGGAGTTCGAATTCGGACGGTTTGGTACCCCCGGCAGGACTCGAACCTGCGACACGCCGTCTAGGAAACCGTTCTATCCGCCTGAGCCAGGGCGCCCTGTGACAGGCGCGTGATGCGCGTGTGACCGGAGTGTGATCCGGCTGTGATACTTGAGACGATCATCT
>CAZGRF010000698.1:0-2255 GCA_964527825.1 uncultured Pirellulales bacterium | reverse complement strand
AGGTGCCGCCCGACTGGTAGAGCAGCTTCTCGCCGTTGGTGGATACATAGACACGCTGGACATTCTTTAGAAAATCAGTTGCCTTGCGCTCCTCAAGTGAGAACTTGTGCAGCGTCATTCCGCCATCGTCTGGGACATCTTCGCCCACAAACACCGTCCCTTTGGGGCCGGCAAGCGTATGTCGGTAACGCGCAACGGGCATTGGCACGGAAATAACCCGCTGCTCAACGTCGTTGAAGTCGATCTTCACTTCGACAGCGTTCTCTTTCTCATCGTCCTTGACCTTGCCGTCCTGATCGTCGTCTTTCTCATCCTTCCCTTCCTCTTTGTCTCCGTCGGCGCTATTCTCTGAACCTTCTGTCGCAACTTCCTTTCCAGAGTCGTTGGGGTCATTGCTCGTACTTGGCTTGTCCTCGTCGCTCTGTTTGCTCTCGTCTTCTTTTTCTTTGTCATCCTGCTTGATTTCTTCTTCGTCGCTCTCCGGCGGGAACGGAGTCTTGCCATCCGCGGCGAGCACGATCACATATACGCCGTACTCGGGATCTGCGCCCATCTGGCTCGTATTGGCCCAGCCAGATCCGAGAGCCAGATTCGTGCTGGCCAGGAAGTAGAGGTGCTTGCCATCCCGATCCCAGGATGCCGACATAGCGTCTGCCATCGGGTCCGTCAAAGGCCGAGCAGCGCTGTCCTCGACCGACCAGACCACGATTCGACGCAGGTTATTGGAGAACGTTTTCGAATAGGCAAGCCACTTCGAATCGGGGGACCAAGTAAGGCCCATATCACCCCGTTCGATGTTGGCGCCGCCCACGTCGGCCGTAATGATGTCACCGGACTCGACATTCAACACTCGAATCCGCACATCGTCGTCGACAAAAGCGATCCATTTGCCGTCGGGAGACCACGTGGGTTCCCACGCCATCTTTGACTCGCCGATTGCCACGCGACGTGGATCGGAGAGACCATCCTGATTGCCGATCAGCAGTTCGTAACCGTCTCCGGAATCGGAGAACCAGGCAATCTCGTCCCCTTTCGGCGACCAGACCGGAGCGCGGTCGGCGGTGCCGGAGCTGCGAGTGAGGTTGCGTGGCGTCCCTTTCTCGGCAGGAACGGTGAATATCTCGCCCCGGGCTTCGAACACGGCTCGCTTGCCCGTGGGTGACAGTGACGCGGACCGCACGCTGCTGCCAACCGCCTCCCATTGGGGCTCTGCCCAAGGAAAGTCTCCCTGCACGGAGATCTTGAGACGGTGCACCTCTCCGTCAGTGATGTTCAGGGTATGAATATAGCCATCTCTTTCGAAGATCAGTGTATCATCGTGCCCGGACAACCACTTGACATCGACATCGTCAAAGTCCGTGAGCTGCGTAAGCTTGCCTGATTCAGTATCATAAGACCAGATGTTCATCACCCAGTCTCTATCCGACAAGAAGTAAATTGCCTGGCCTATCCAGACCGGGTGGATGTCGGTGGTCCTTTCATTCGGCAGTCGAGTTTCTTCCAGGTTATTGAGGTCGAGGATCGTCAATGGGGTGTTTTGCCCACCCCGATAATGTCGCCACTCCGAGTCCCAACGAGTCACTCGATCCACAACGATGCGTGCGCCACTGGCCGAGAACGAACCGTCGTGACCCCAGGGGGCCGGAAGTAACTCGGATTGCCCTCCGTCCATGGAGACCGTCCACAATCGACCGAAGTCAACCGGTGCCGTCTCTCGTGACGAAGAATATAGGATCTTCTTACCGTCGGGCGTCCAACCTTTTGCCGACGCGTCAGCCGGGTACCAAGTCAGACGCTTCGGGGTGCCGCCCGCAACGGGCAACAGGTAGACCGCATCACTGCCGGATCGATTCGAAGTGAACGCAATCCACGATCCGTCGGGCGAGAAATGAGGTTCGCTCTCCACGGCCGGAGTGCTTGTGAGACGACGTGCATCGCCGCCGGCGCGATCGACGATCCAGAGGTCACACCCATAAGCAAAGGCGACGTACTTATCACTCAGAGTAGGCTGCCTGAGAAGTCTGGTGCTCTGCGCACGGAGAGGTCCCCTCGGAATGGTCAACAATAGCAGAGCGAGCGGGACGATCTTTTTGCAGGGAGAGAACAGTCGTGACATGAGCGTTCCTCGATTAAACCGGTCTTTGCCATTTGACTTCATACCCGGCGCTCCTGCGCGCCGCGCCGTGAATGCTACCACAATAGAGGGTTCGATTTCAACACATCACGCGGCGCGATTGCCGGTTGATTGCAGATAT
>CAZGRF010000697.1:0-2258 GCA_964527825.1 uncultured Pirellulales bacterium | reverse complement strand
CAGGAGCGGAACATACGGCAAAGACGGCCCCGCATGTCTCCGACGCGTTGTTGGCAAACGTACAGTCTCTTATGGAGGGGGCGGACGCCGCAACGTAGAGAGCTGAGGTCCCGTTGGCGGAACTCACTGTGAACCCGTCCAGAACGGGCGAGAAGAACACACTTGACCCTGACCCTATGATGCGCACGATGCCGAAGCTGTTGTCCGTGCGGCTCGGGTCTGTCAACAGGTCGCGAGCCTGAGCCACGGGCGCGTCGTTGCCCTCCAGATCGCCGCTGAGAATGGACTTGAACCGGTCCACGTCGCGCCAGTCGGGGAATTCCGCCCGGAAGCCCGCATACCCCCCAACGAGCGCGACTGCATCTGTAAGAAGGAACGTCGCTTCCCGATCCCCCGATGCCACAGACGTCCCCTCGTCGGGTTTGTAGATGCCCCGAGCGACCCGGATTTCGACGGGTTTGTCCCCCGACTCGGCGTCGGCCAGCGCATCCTGCAAGTACCTGTAGGGGCTCTTCCAGGATAGGCCATCGCCAGGTGTGTTGGCATCGTCATCGACATAGATGACCCTGGCGTGAGCGGTTGTCCAGACACCCGCCAGCAACGCGCATGCAACTACCACGACTCCAGATTTCGTATCCCTGTTCATCGTTTGCTTCCTCCAGTGACAGGCCGATGATGACTGCTATTCAATCCTCTCTTCGTGCCAGTGATTCAACAGGATCACCAAGTCCGCGAAATCGACTTTGCAGTCGCCGTTGATGTCGCCGGCGATGATGGTCTCACAGAGGGGTTCGCCGAAGTGGGACTTGCTCGCCTCGGCAGTGCCGCCGTAGGCGCCCATGTTGATCCGCCCGCTATTGGGGAAAGGCTCCAGCCCGATAGGACTGTTCGGGTCGCCTGCATCAATGCAAGGGCTGGTCACCTCGTCGATGACCCAGCTTTCGCTGTTCGGGTCCCACCGTCCGGCCTGGCTTTTCAAGTGATAGTCGCCTTCGACCCAGAAAAGCCGGGTCCCCCTGCCCGTGTAATTGGGGTCTGCTTCCCACCGACCGGGGTCCGCAAAACAAGGATCGGCATCGACATTCCCTGGACCCCATGCAAGCACGGCCCGATTCTCCACGTTGATGCCGTCCTCGCCACCTTGAATATCACTGTACGAGATGGAGCAAGTAGTATCGCGAAGAGCTTGGCCGTTCACGCGTATCTGCCCGGGCGACGTGCGGTTGCCCCAGACAATGGAGTTGCTGATGGTACAATCAGACCCGCCGAGACAGAGGACCCCCGGGTCAGCATTTCCCGTGATGGTGCAGTTATCAATAGTCACGTGACTTCCATCGTCGCAGCAGAGGCCCGACCCGAAGCCGTAGGACCCGAAGGAGCCGTTGCCGGTAATCGTGCACCCACGAACCACCAGGGTGCAGCCTCCTCTGTATCCGCACATGACTCCGGCCCTTCTATTGCCGCTAATTGCCGAGTCTTCTATGACAGTGCCATCGCCATCCTCGCAGAGGACACCATACTCCTGGCCCATGAATGAGCAGCTCTCTATCCGAGCCAGGCTTTCAGAACAGTAGACGGCGCTGGTTGTTTCGTTGAAGATGGTGCATCGGTAGATCCGCGGAGAGCCTCCACGGCAATGAATCGCGCCGCTCCAAGCTTCGGAATTATTGTTGAACACACAATCCCTGATCGTCACGTTTCCTTCGGCGCAGTAGACGCCGCCGCCATGTCCCTGACGAGCAACGAGCGTAACCTCCGGTTCGGCGACGTTTTCTGAGAATACGCAGTTTTGGACGAGCGCGCCGCTTTGAAGACAGTAGATCCCCGCGCCCAGACCGCCATCGCGAGGGGCAGACGCGATGCAGCGAGTGACCATACAATCGCGAATTGTCGGACTACTTGCCTCGCAGAGGATAGCGCCGCCCTGATCGGCGAAACCGTTCGTGATGCTGATGCCTTGAAGAACGGAGTTGGCGTCCTCGCAGCTCTGGAAGAAGAAACCTCGATGCGGATCCTCCTGTGTCCCGTTGCAATCGATGATGCAGGTCTCCGGTCCGGCTTCGCTTTTTACGGTAACGGCCTTGCCGCGGAAGTTGATGTCGCGATTACCGTCTCCGATGTAGGTCCCGGGCGTCAGCAGGATGGTGTCGCCGTCGTTGGCGTCGTCGATGGCTGCCTGGATGGTGTCAAAGTCGCCGGTAGCCTCTTCGCTGACGTAGATGATTCTGCTCTGACCGGCCGCACACAGCCCCACCACG
>CAZGRF010000696.1:0-2261 GCA_964527825.1 uncultured Pirellulales bacterium | reverse complement strand
CTGGTTTGCCATCAATCCGGGCTCGTGGGTCACGGCAATTCAGCCTTGGCGGATCGTCACCTACGAGTTCCTCCACGATCGAGTGCTACCCTGGCACATTTTCTTCAACATGATCGCCTTGTTCTTCCTCGGTCCGCCTCTGGAGCGGCATTGGGGCAGCAGGAGGTTCCTGCCTTTCTATCTGATTTGCGGCGCGTCGGGGGGGCTCTTGTATTTGTCCCTGGCGGGTACCGGGTTCCTGCCGCCTGCGATTCTGATTGGTGCCTCCGGCTCGATCTTGGGACTTCTGTCGGCCTGCGCCATTTTGTTCCCCCATTTTGTTGTTTTTCTCCTCATCTTCCCGGTGCCCATTCGGGTGGCAGCGGTGGCTTTGACATTCCTTTATTTCTTGCTCGTGGTCATGCGCAGCGACAACGCCGGCGGCGAGGCTGCTCACCTCGCAGGGATGGCAACGGCGGCCGTCTACGTGCTGCTGGGGCCTAGGCTTGGGAAGTTCAAGCTCAAGATGCGGGCTGGCTCCTGGGGGAGGAAAATGGAGGAGCAGAGAGGGCTGCAGATCGAGGTGGACCGAATCCTGGCGAAGGTGCATCGGCATGGCCTGCACAGCCTCAGCAGCAGCGAGAAGAGGATCCTCAAGAAGGCCACGCGCGAAGAGGTCAAGCGTCAACGCGTGTAGCGAGTCGCCGCTTCAGGGCGGATCGCCTGCGCGGTCTTCCACAGCGTTCTTTTCCGGAAATAGCGGCGCGGGTCCCTCCACGGTTGCGTGGCCGGGTCAGACTAACCGAAGAGGTTCTTCCGTCGACGCAGTTCTGCGAACACCCGGTCAGGCGGGGCGTTGTTCATGCCGAGCGCGTTCCGCACCGTTGCGTCGCCGCTGCGCAGGAAGATGTTCGTTGCCTTTTCTTGTGCCATGGTTGACGGCACAGAGGGGCGACCTTGGGCGGCGGCCTGCTTTGCCTCGTGCCATCTCTGCTGCACGGCCTGATTGTCCGGATCGATCGTGAGAGCGAATTCGTAGTTCTCGGTCGTATAGTCGTGACCGCAGTAGACCAGCGTGTCGTCCGGCAAGGCTGCCAGTTTTGCCAGGGATTCCCACAAGACAAATGCGTCCTGCTCCATCGGTCGGCCGCACCCGCCGACGAAAAGCGTGTCGCCCGTCCAGACGGCGCCGGGCCGGCCTGGTGCCGGCGCGTGTAGGTAGTAGCAGACCGACGTTCGCGTGTGTCCGGGTGTGGCGAGAACAGTAGTCCGGCGGTTGCCGAAAGGCAGCACGTCGCCGTCGCCGACACACCTGTCGACGCCGGCAATTCGTTGCGGGTCTGCTCCCACGATCTCGCAGCCTGTCCGCTTCTTGAGTTCTGCGATGCCGCCCGTATGGTCTCCGTGATGATGCGTCACAAGCGCCGCCGTCAGCGTCAGATTCTGCTCCTCAAGCACGCGAAGAACACCTGGGGCCGCGCTCGGGTCCACGGCGAAGGCATTCAGCTCATCGTAGCGACAGAGATAGACACAGTTGTCGCCGCACGTCAGAATCGTTACTGCGTTCCACATCGTACAGCCGAATCAGGTATCCGTTGCTTTCTAACGCCACGTGAGCCAGAGGCTACCGGCAGCTCCCTTGTGCGTCAAGCCGCTGACGCGAGCGCGGACTGGGCCAGTCGTGGTGATCGTGGCTGGATTGGAAGGCGGACGCCCAACTCCGCGTCGGGCGTCCGCCAGGTTGGGATACCCTCGTGAGTATCCCGGGCTGCGTCGTTCCGAGAGAGGCCTTGCCGGCCGTCAGAAAGGAGGACTGTGTTTCAAAAGCCATAGGCGACCCTGAGTTGCTCATTGGTCGGCATGCTCGTGTAGTACTCGCCGCGAGGGCCGATGTACCACGGGCCTTGCCTGGTCAGCCTGACCGAGGTCTTCGAGCCGTTCGAGTTGGTGATCCACACGGTAATGCTCGCGACCTCCACGGCAGGGGCAGGCGGGCTGGAAACTGCGACCTGCTCGACGACAGGCCTGCGAACGACCACAGGCGGAGGCAGGGGAGGTCCCAACCGAATGAATCGGCGCCGCCACGACCGCGCGATTATGGGCGGCTCGACTATGACCGGCCTCCTGGGCCGCCCGCCTACCCACACGCCCAGGCCGACGTGCGGCGACAGCGTTATTCCAATCCCTGCATGGACATCCGCCTTGGCGGTATTACCGGGCAGGACACTATTGCCCAGAGTGAGAACTGCTCCAAAAACCATCATCGGGATGAGTCTTTGCCG
>CAZGRF010000695.1:0-2262 GCA_964527825.1 uncultured Pirellulales bacterium | reverse complement strand
CTCTGCTGTTGTGCTTTCGCCACCACACACTCCACTGATCCAGTGCGTAGTGTAGGTACACATTTGCCAACAATGGGGAGACCACCGCACCCTGGGCTGTCCCTACATGCAACCTGATTCTTCGCCCTTGTTCATCTACGTACCCTACTTCTAACCATTGCCGGAGCAGATGCAGGATGCGCCTGTCCCTCACACGGTGCCGGATAATCTTTAGGAGCCTGTCATGTCCTACGCTGTCAAAAGGAACACACGACACACTACCCACATCCAGGACCTGCCGTCAAGCGTTCTCATCATCCGTGAGAAACACCCCTTGCAGGGGCAAACGCTTCCTGTGCTCGGGAGAAGGCATCGTAAGGGCACCTTGCACTTTGCCGTGGCGCTGCCAGATGGGGGCACCGCACTCATCCCCGCCGTGTGGACCGATATGGCTGCGCAAGATGCCACTTCGCAGACGGCTGCACCAGCGTCGAGGAAAGCTATCCTTGCGTCCTTTTCCGACTTGATTCAAGCACGGAGAGTTGTAGATGCTCTTCTGCGTCGGCTGCACTCATCGTGCACCTGTCCGCCGACAGAGGGAGGCATTCATGCAGCTGGAGCTCTTTCCCCGGCAATCGGAACACAAGCAAGAGAATCCCGTGTGGGAGCAGTTGAGTCAGGAACAACACTCAGCGCTCATCACGAGTCTCGTGAAACTCATGAAGAAAACCCTTCTTCCTGCAACAAGGGAGGAAAACGATGAGCGATAGAATCACATCCAATCACCTCGGCCGTGCGGCATTCGTGTACATCCGCCAGTCGACCGTGACACAGCTCGAACGCAACCGGGAATCCACTGATCGGCAATACAAACTTGTCGATCGCGCGGTGCAGTTAGGGTGGCGCCGTGATCAGGTGCGCCTCATCGACGATGACTTGGGCCTCTCGGGTTCCGGCGCAGTGCATCGGGAGGGTTTCGAGATCATGGCCTCCGAAGTCGCACTTGGCCGCGTGGGACTCATCCTCGCCATTGAAGTCTCCCGACTTGCACGCAACAACGCCGAGTGGTACCGCTTGCTGGATTTCTGCGGACTGACCGACACGTTGATTGGCGATGAGGATGGCATTTATCATCCAGGACTCTATAATGACCGTTTGTTGCTGGGCTTGAAAGGCACGATGTCGGAAGCCGAATTACACGTCCTGCGCGCGCGTTTGAACGGAGGCATCAGGAACAAGGCCGCGCGCGGGGAACTGCAACGTGCTCTGCCGGTCGGTTTCGTCTGGGGCGAAAAGGACGGAGAGGTTCTCTTCGATCCGGACGAGGCGGTGAGGAATGCGATCCGCACGGTGTTCGAGAAGTTCGCCGAGATGGGTTCCGTCCGACAAGTGTGGATCTGGTTCCGGACGGAGAAGCTGCTCTTTCCTTCGCGGCCACACACCGGCTCCAAGATTCGGTGGATCACACCTACCTACCATGCGATCCATACGATACTCGACAGCCCGGTCTATGCAGGGGTATACCTGTACGGGAGATCACGGCATGAACGCTACATCGACAGCAACGGACAGATGTGCAAGAGGGTCAGGCGCCTGCCTCCATCCGAATGGCAGGTATTCATCCGCGATCACCACCAGGGCTTCATCGACTGGGAGACCTATGAGATGAACAAGGCACGTATCGCGCGCAACACCCGTCCTGGCCCACATCAAGCGGGTGGGGCTATCAGAGAGGGAGCGGCGCTGCTGCAGGGACTGGCCTGCTGCGGGCACTGCGGGCGCAAGCTGCACGTGTACTACCAGGGAAAAAGCTCAACGCCCGGCTACTACTGCCCCGGCAACACGCTGGTCAACGGGAAAGCATTCTGGTGTCTGCGGATTGGCGGAGTGCACATTGACAGAGCCGTGGCCGACGCATTTCTGAATGCGATCACACCCGCCGGTGTGGAAGCTGCCCTGCAGGCTGAACGGGAAATCGAAGCCGATCGAGATGCGGCGCTCGTCCAGTGGCAGCACCACGTCGACCGTTCCCAGTATGAAGCCGACGCAGCTGAACGCCGCTACCGCGCCGTGGAGCCGGAAAACCGCTTGGTCGCGCGTAACCTGGAAACGGAGTGGGAGAAGAAGCTGGGCAAGCTCGCGGCGGCAAAGGACGAGCTTGAACAGCGTCGGCGATTACCTTCCCGTCAGCTAACTGAAATGCAGCGGGACTCTCTGCGGGCACTGGGAACCGACCTTCGATCCGTATGGATAGCGCAGACAACCACTGACCGCGACCGAAAA
>CAZGRF010000694.1:0-2272 GCA_964527825.1 uncultured Pirellulales bacterium | reverse complement strand
TGTTGCTGACCACGTCGCTGGACGATCGGGACATTCTTCTCGGCAAGGCCGTCAGTGCATTCCGACGGTGCCTGCCTGTCTGGGGTCTGCTGGCCGGACATGTGGTACTGTTTACGCTTGTTGGCTACATTCACCCCGTCGCCATCCTCCATCTGCTGATCATCGTGACCTGGCTGACGTGCTTTGTCACTGGGGCGGGCTTGTATTTCAGCGCCCGCTTCGCGCGCACCACCTCGGCGGTCGTGGCCAGCTTCGGATTGATGTTGGGACTGTGGGTGGTCGGTCCTGCGTTGGCCGGTCTGGTGAGCTTGTTCGGGGCACGAGGGGAGGCGACTCCGTTCGTGAAATACATGCTCGCCCATCCCGCGGTCCAGACTGAATTGGTGCTGGCCGGTGCAGGAGGTCGCGCGAACGGACGGGCGGCATTCGCGGCGCTGCGGTACGGTCAGCGCGCCGTACTCGGTTTCAACCAAAGGGAATTCGGTGTGGAGCGCATGTCGTTCATCCTGGCCGTCACGGCTCTCATCTATATCAGTGCTGGCCTGCTGTTCTTTCTTCTCGCCCAGCGCCGTCTTCGCCGGAGCATATTCTGAATGGGCAGCATCATATTCGATTCATGTGCACGGGTCTTGAGTCTCTCGCGGTTGACTGGACCGATATTCGACAAGGAGTTGCGGGTATCGAGCCGCCGTCGCCGCAGCTACCTGCTCCGGTGGGCTTATGTGACCGCCTTTATGCTGCTGCTGACGCTCATCTGGTTGGAAGAGGTCCCGCGGGGCAGTTCTGGCGTCTACCAAGCCTCGCGCATGGCGCGGGCGGGACAGTCCATCATCATGTTCGTCGTCTGGTTTCAGTTCCTTGCTGCCCAGGTGCTGGCCGTGGTCATGCTCAGCGCCGCCATCAGCGACGAGATCCACCATCGGACGCTGGGCCTACTCATGACGACGCCGATCGGCAGCCTCCAGATCATCTTGGGCAAGCTGCTCAGCAAGCTGTTGCAGGTGACGCTCTTGCTGGCTATTTCGCTGCCGATGCTGGCTATCGTGCGGGTATTCGGTGGCATCCCCTGGGATTTCCTGATCTGTGGTCTCTGTGTCACACTGGCCACCGCGATCTTCTACGGTTCTCTGAGCCTGTTCTTCTCGATCTTCACGCGCCGGGCCTATGCCGTCATCGTCAGGACCATTCTGGCCGGCGGCGTGCTCTTTGCCTTACTGCCGCTGTTGGCGGTGCTCTTGTTTCGCCGGGTCGCCTCCGAGCGGACCATTGTCGGTGTGCTTGCCTACTTCAGTCCTTATCTGGGGTTGATCAACGCCAGCGATGGGCTGATGTCCGGTGCCCGCGTGCGTTGGGCAGCGTGGCCGACCCATTGCGGGATTGCCCTGGGCTGTTCGGCGGTGATCCTGCTGCTGGCAACGGTTCTTGTCCGGAAGGCGGCTCTGCGCCAGGCGACGGGGCAGGCTGGCCTGCTTGCGGGCCGGCGGAAGGTTGAGACCGCCGACGGGATGTCACGAGGTTACGTTCGACGCGTGATCGGACCGCCTGTACTGTGGAAGGAGCGTCGGTCGCCGCTCTTGGGCAGGTGGACCATCGGCAGGGCAATTGCGGCGGTTGTGGTAGCGGGCCTGCTCCTATTGACGTACGTTCTTTCTGCGCGCGCACATGCCCTTCGCGCCCAGGAGTCACACATCGCCTACATTCTTGTCTACGCCGGACTCGGGATGCTGGTTACGGCGATCCTTCCGGCGACGTGCATCACGACGGAGAAAGAATCGCAAGCCTGGCCGATCCTGTTGACTACAACCGTCAGTAACGGGGGGATCATCTGGGGCAAGCTCCTCGGCGCCGTCCGCAAATGCCTGCCCGGGTGGGGACTCCTGTTCGCTCATGTGATTGTCTTTACCCTGCTGGGCTACATCCATCCTGTCGCCATCCTTCAACTCGGGATTCTCGCGGGGTGGATATCGGTGTTTCTCTGCGCGACGGGGCTGTATTTCAGCGCGCGGTTCAAGCGTACGACAACTGCCGTGATTGCCAATGTGGCGCTGGCGGCCGGCATCTGGGCGGTCATCCCTGCTTTGCTGGGGCTGACGGTAGTCGCGACTCACGGCGACGGCGACTTGCTGGAACTGTACATGGACATGAACCCGGCGGTCCACACCGTTGTCATCGCCATGGCGACATGCAACAAGGGGCAACTGGGCAGATACGAGTGGATACAAGGCGGGCTGCGCAGCGTCGGCGCCGCTACGACCTGGATGGTATTCAACCT
>CAZGRF010000693.1:0-2274 GCA_964527825.1 uncultured Pirellulales bacterium | reverse complement strand
AACGGACAGATCAAGGCGACGCCCGAATTCCGTCTGGCGCCGGAGGTGTTCGGCTCGCCCCAGCACACGCCGATCCTCTACGAGGGACACATCGTCGGCGTGCGCCCGGACGAGCAATTGGTCTGCTTGGATCTTGAGGGCAACGTGATCTGGACCAGCGGCAGCACCCACAAGTTCGGACTGGGACCCTACACGATCATCAACGGTTTGATCTACGTGATGGACGACCACGGACTGTTGACACTCGCCGAGGCGACAACGCCGGGCTATGCGCAGCTTGCCCAGGCGCAGGTGCTTCATGGCATTGATTCATGGGCGCCGATGGCCGTGGCGGAAAACCGCCTGATCGTACGTGATCTGACGAGAATGGTCTGTCTGGATATCGCCGCGCGATAAACACACCGCGTTGAGAGAGATATGGCGATCTGGTACAATCAACCTCTTGCCCTAAGGCGAACGACGACATAGGAAACAGGATGAACGAGCCGCAAGGCAGAATCGAGACTAGGATCGTCATCGGCGCGCTGATTGGCCTCGCGGCGGTGGTCGGCCTCGTAGCGGTTGTCCTGGTTGACACGACGGGCGAAAGTGGCAGCGGCCTCAGCCAGGCGTACAACCTTGATGCTGAGAAGCTGGCCCGCTTCGATCCCAATCTGATTCTCTATGAAGAGGCGTGCTCGCCGCTGGCGACCGGCCTTGAGCGGTCGCGCGCATTGGCGGTGGACTGCTCCGGCCGCCTCTACATAGCTGGAGACAAAGTCGTTCAGGTTCTCAGTTCCACCGGCGTTGTAGAGCGTGTTATCACACCGGCCGGCGAGCCCTACTGCGTGGCCGTGGCGTCGCAAGGCGTGGTATACGTGGGGCTGAACGACCGGGTCGAGGTATTCGATGCCGCGGGGCAGCCCGTCTCATCCTGGGAGTCCTTGGGTGAGAAGGCGATGTTGACGAGCATCGTCGTGGCGAACAACGACGTTTTCATGGCAGATGCGGGCAACAAGGTCGTGTGGCACTACAGCGCGACCGGCAAACTCATCGGTCGCATCGGTGAGAAGGACCCGGCCAGGAATATCCCAGGCTTCATTGTCCCGAGCCCGTATTTCGATGTGGCGGTTGCCCCCGACGGACTGTTGCGCGTGGTCGATCCGGGGCGCAGGCGCATCGATGCGTATACCTTCGACGGCGACCTGGAATTCTCGTGGGGCGAAGGCGGCCTGCGTATCGAGGACTTCTGCGGCTGCTGTAACCCTGCAAACTTCGCCATGCTTGCCGATGGCAGCTACGTGACCGCGGAGAAGGGGCTGATTCGCGTCAAGGTTTATGATCCGGATGGCTCGTTCAAAGGTGTTGTGGCCGGACCCGACCAACTCGTCAGAGGTGGGGCCTCACGCGTCTTTGAGAGCGTCGAGGATGCCAAAACCGGAGGATTTGACGTGGCGGTTGACGCCGAGGGCCAAGTCTATGTGCTCGACACAATAGAAAACGTGGTGCGGATCTTCAAGCGTAAGGGAAGCTGATGGTATCCGAACGTATGACACAGGAACAAAGCAGACGGTCCGTGCTGATCGGTGCGTTACGTTGTGTTGCACTGGGAGCGCTTGCTGTCGTCGGAGGACTCGCCGTCGCCAAGCGGCGACGCCTCATTGCAGAAGGCAGGTGCATCAATGATGGGATATGCCGTGGTTGCGCCATTCTGGCCCGATGCGGCTTGCCTGAGGCCTTGGCCGCGAGGCAATATGTCGAGCGAGGTAACGATGGCCCAGCAAAATGATAGTGTCACACGTCGCCGTCTCTTGCGGGACGGACTGTGGGGAGCGTGCTTGGCCGGGATCGGAGGCGTGGCCGGATTCGCAGCTAGCAGAAGCCGCAAGACCGACTGGGTCTGGCAGATCGACCCCTACAAGTGCATCGCTTGTGGCAACTGTGCAACATTCTGCGTGCTCGAAGAGTCCGCCGTCAAGTGCACCCACGTTCATGCACTATGCGGGTACTGCAAGATTTGCTTCGGCTTTTTCGATCCCGAACCTCTCGCAATCAATGAAGGGGCTGAGAACCAGGCCTGTCCGACCGGCGCGATCGCCCGCAAGTACATCGAGGACCCGTATTACGAATACACCATCGACGAGTCGCTGTGCAACGGTTGCGGCAAGTGCGTCAAGGGGTGCAACGCTTTCGGCAACGGGTCGTTGTTTCTCCAGGTACGGCACGACCGCTGCGTCAACTGTAATCAGTGTGCGATCGCGGCGGCCTGTCCCTCGCAGGCTTTCAAACGTGTCC
>CAZGRF010000692.1:0-2277 GCA_964527825.1 uncultured Pirellulales bacterium | reverse complement strand
CGCCTGGCCGTGGGAGAACAGAAGCCATGGTGAAGAGAGCGATTCGTATTCTGATCGTGCTGGTGGTGGTGACGGCGCTCGTGCTGGGCGGGATGTCACTGGTCAAACACAAGAAGCAGGAGCTGGCTGCCGCCCCCAAGTACGGGATGCAGCCCACGCCGGTTCGCGTGGCAGCGGCCCGCCGGGGGGACTTGCGCGAGACACGGGATTACTTGGCGGTCGTAGAGCCCATCCAGGTCGCGGACGTCTCAGCACGCTTGACGGCGACGGTCGAGAAAGTCCTCCATGACGAAAACGAACAGGTGAAAGCCGGCGAGGCCTTGGTCATACTCGATGCGCGACAGATCGAGGAGAGTATCGCGGCGGCGAAGGCGCAAGTGGAACAAGCCCAAGCTGATTTCGCCTCCAACGAGGCAACGGTGAACTCGTTGGCAAAGACGGTTGCTTACTGGGAGCGTGAGGCCCAGCGTGACAAGACACTGGCCGACAAGGGCGCTATTCCCGGGGCGCAAGCCGAGGGGACGGTGGACAAGGCCGACGGGGCGCGTGGCAGACTCGATGCGGCACGACAGAAATCTGCCGCCATCGAGCGGCTGATCGAATCCCTCCAACGCAAGCACGCGGAATTGGAGACGACGCTCGGCTATTGCACGATCCGCAGTCCCTTTGACGGAATCGTATCGCATCGCAGGGTCGATCCCGGCGACCTGGCCGTGCCGGGCAAGAGCTTGATGGTGGTGGAAGATCGCAGTCAGCTCAGACTCGGTTTCGATGTGCCACAACAGGATCTACCGGAAGTCCACGAAGGCCTTGCGGTCGAGTACTCGGCGGCCCAGGAGAATCGCGAGGTGAGACTGTCACACCTGTTTCCATCGCTGAACGCAGGAAGGATGCTCCGCGCCGAAGTATACCTCAAGGGGTGCGAAACGGACGGACTCTCACCAGGCGCCTATGTGCCTCTGCGAGTCGTTTTGGGCACCAGCAAGGATGTGACCCTAGTGCCGGACACGGCCGTCGTCGAGTCGCCGGACGGACAAGCTCACGTCTTCGTCGTCCGAGATCATCATCTGGAGGCCAGATCGGTCAACATTCTTGGCTCCAGCGCCGATGAGGTGGCGGTCGATGGCGTTCAGGCGGGTGAACAGGTGGTTCTCAGCACCTTCCTGGGCTGGGCGCAGCTTGCCTCGGGACAGGCGGTGGAGGCGATTCAATGATCGTCACCAGCTTCTCCATGAAGAATCCCTACGCAATCATCGCCCTGGTGCTGGTGGTGGTCGCGTTGGGTGCATTCGCCTTCTTCAAGACGCCGACGGACCTGTTTCCCAACACGGTGCCTCCACAAGTGGTCGTGATCACCGTCCGGCCGGGCTCGGACGCAGCGGATGTGGCGGACAAAATCACGCAAGTCGTCGAGAAGGAGTTGAACACCCTGAGCGGTCTGACGAAAGTCACCAGCACCAGCCGCGACGAGGTTTCCTCCGTCAACGCGGAGTTCGCCTACAGTAAGCCTATCGGGGAGGCCGTCCTGGAAGTGCAGAATGCCATTGGACGCATCCGCGCCCAACTGCCCCGAGACATCCTGGAGCCGCGCATCTATCGGATCACGGACGCAACGCGGCCGCTGGTGACGCTGGCCCTGTCGCCGAAAACGGGCAGCACGAAGACGCTCTCCGAAATACGCCTGCTGGCGGAAAACCAGATCACGGACCAGATCCTGACGCTGCCCGGCATCGCCGATGTGGACGTTTTCGGGGGTTACCAGCCCGAGGTCAAGGTACGCGTGGACCGTGACCGCCTGGCCACCCACAGCCTGTCCATCGGCGAGGTTGCAACTGCCTTGGCCAAGCAGAACATCTCGGCGCCGGCTGGCACGATCTACTCGGGCCGGAAGGAGTACTTGGTCAAGACCACGGGCGAATTCGCCAATCTCCAGCAGATTCGCGACCTGCCCCTTCGCAACTCCAACCAGGGTCTGTTGCGCATCTCCGACATCGCCGAGGTCAATCTGGGCGAGGCCGAACAGCGCAGCGTCTATCACGGCAACGGCAAGCCCGCCATCGCGATCAACGTCTTGCGGCCGGACAACGGACCCACCGTCAGCGCCATCCAGAGTCTCAAAGGCTTCCTCCCCCAACTTGCGGCCCAGTACCCCGACATCCAGTTTGAGATCACCGACGACCAACAGCCGCTCATCGAGCTGAACGTCAATGGCATGCGCAGTTCCCTGTGGCAGGCCGTGATCCTGACGGTCCTGGTCATTTTCGTTTTCCTGGCCGA
>CAZGRF010000691.1:0-2277 GCA_964527825.1 uncultured Pirellulales bacterium | reverse complement strand
CCACGCTTGCCGGCGGTTTCGAGCGGGATATCCAGTGCGGCGTCCACAATCCACGGCGAGATATCCGCGCCGTATCCCGTGGTCGAGTTGAATCCCGGCGTGAAACCGAAGGCAGGATTCGGACGCTCGGCGGCTGTCCGGCGGCGGCCCTGGGCGGCTGCCCACCGAGCCCGCGCTACGTCGAGTTGCGGGCTGTAGAAGAAGGCCGCCAGCGTCAGCTCGGGCAGGTTCCATGCGGCCGGCGGCCACTGCTGAACGTCGAGCTTGTCTTGAAGGTACGCCTGCAGGTCAGACGCCTCAAGCGTGCGCGACTCAAATCTGTCGAGCGTTTCCGGCCCCGAAAGAGGTCGATCTTGGTAGGTTGCACAGCCGCCGGCGAGCAATAGCAGCATAGAAGCGACCCAGCTTGCACTCGTCTGCGTGTGCGCCGTGTTGTCCATGGCAACGCCCTATGAATCGATTACGAAGAGTCATTACAAATCTTCCCCGCGCGAGTTGCCGATGAAACCGGCAACCGTGCGCCGGACACCATCCCCACGCGAACGATTCTAACCGGGCTTGAACCTCCTGTCACTACGAAATTGAACGTCTCGCGGGCGCAAATAGCAAAGCTACGTTCGCCGCACGTCCAGGACCCTCTTGCCAAGTCTCGCTCTCATCATTTTCTCATCTTTGCCGCGCTCTGGTGTCTGGTATTCGGTTCGTCTGCGACCCGCGCCGGCTCAGGCGGCCGAATTCGAGTGTTTTGCCTGATGCATTCGGGGGGACTCGGCGTTAGACTTGGAAGATGCTGCGGCCGAACCCGGCAACGGCGCCGGGAGCGACCAGAGCGCCAATGACGGTTGACTGGAGGTCATTATGAAACGCTGCTGGGTAATCTTGGCTTGGAGTGTTTTAGCGGGAACGCTAGTAGGGTCTGTGGCGGCACAGGCCGGACAGACAGAAGGAACAGCAGATGCCGGGCCACTGCAAGTGCTGAAGACGCTCAAGGTGGGTGGCACCGGCGGATGGGATTATCTTACCGTGGACCTGGCGGCGCGGCGGTTGTACGTTTCGCATTCCGCGCGGGTCATGGTGCTCGATCTTGAACAAGGCACGGTGGTCGGCGAGATTCCCGACACGCCCGGCGTGCACGGGATCGCCCTGGTCCCGGAGCGCAACGAGGGCTTCACCACCAACGGCCGGGACAACACCCTCACGGTCTTCGACCTCAAGACCTTGAAGACCCTGCGCAAGATTCCAGCGGGCCAGAACCCGGACGCAATCACCTACGATCCACTCACCAAGAAGGTCTTCGCCTTCAACGGCCGCAGCGGCGACGTCACCATCGTGGACACAACGGAGCCCAACCAGGCGCCGGTGACGCTGCCGGTCGGCGGCAAACTGGAATCCGGCGTCAGCGACGAGGCCGGACATATCTACGTCAATGTGGAAGACAAGAGCGAGATCGTCGCCATCGACAGCCGCGAGAACAAGGTCCTGGCCCATTGGCCGATTGCGCCGGGCGAGGAACCTACCGGCATGGCAATCGACCGGGAACACCACCGATTGTTCGTGGGCTGCGGCAACCGGATGATGGTTGTCGTTGACCTCGAACAGGACAAAGTCGTGGCCACGGTCCCCGTCGGCGCCGGCGTAGACGGGATCGCCTTCGACGCGACGTTGGGTCTGATCGTCACTCCCAATGGGCGTGACGGGACGCTGACCGCCGTGAAGGAAGAGCCCGCTGGCACATTCAAGGTGGTCCAGACTCTCAAGACCGCCAGAGGCGCACGCACGATCACCACCGATCCGAAGACGCACCAGTTCTACCTGCCGTGCAACGTCACCACCAACGGCACGAGCGAGTTCTCGGTCCTGGTCGTAGGCGTGCCCCAGTAAGAGCCTGTGCAGATATCAAGGGCCGTGATTCTTGCTTTCCTGAGAGTGCAGAACAGGCGTATGTCACGACCGCCGGCGCTCCCTGACAATGTCACATAGTGCACGCACTCGGCTGCGGTCCTTGTGGTCTCCGGTACCTGCGATTCGCAGGTAGCGCACAGGCAACCACCCATACTGGATGCGCGGTCGCGTGCGTTGAGAAGCCATCCTACGACTTCCGGAGCTGCTTCCCTTCCGCGGCGAAGGAAGGTGGAATAGGGTCATGGAAATCCGAACGACGAGAACGGACGGTGGTCGGAGCAAGGGCGCAGCCGACCCAATCCAGGCGGCGGCCGACTACGGCATCGACATTTCGCAACTGCGCGACAACCTGGCCCTGACGGTCGCCGAGCGGCT
>CAZGRF010000690.1:0-2278 GCA_964527825.1 uncultured Pirellulales bacterium | reverse complement strand
CCGGCCGCGTCGCCGGCGGCGGCGATGGTCTCGGCCAGGATGCGGTTGGTGTGGGTCGCTTCGCTGCCGCCTTTGAGCAGGCAGGCGTTGCCGCTCTTGAGGCAGAGCGTCGAGATTTGCACGAGGGCGTCGGGGCGGGACTCGAAGACGACGCCAATCACGCCGATCGGGCAGGTGACGCGGTAGAGCTCCAGGCCGGCGTCGAGCTCGATGGCCGAGAGGATCTTGCCGGCAGGGTCGTCGAGGTTGATCAGGCTGTGGATACCGGCGCAGACGTCGGCGAGCTTGGCCTCGTCGAACTTGAGCCGCTTGAGCAGCGGCGCGGCCAGGTGGTTCTTCTCAGCCTCGGCCATGTCCCGCTCGTTCGCGGCGAGGATGTCGGCGCGGCGCTGATCGAGGGCCTTGGCGATCTCGGTCAGTGCGGCGTTCTTGGCCTCGGTCTTGGCGGCAGCCAGTTGGATCGACGCCGTCTTCGCCGCCCTCGCGCGCTCGGACATATGACAGTTGTTTGACATTTCGCCCTTTACGACCTAACCTGCGTTCCGTACCATAGGAGCACCGATTATATGAGATCGGCCCGTGGCAATCAAGCAGCCGCCACTGCGGGTGTAGCTTAGGGGTAAAGCTCCAGCCTTCCAAGCTGGCCACGCGGGTTCGATTCCCGCCACCCGCTTTCGCTTCTGTATCTCATTGTTCTGCACCTCCTGCCATCGGTTCTTTCGAGTACAGAGTCTTCGTTTTCCCCGGGGTCTCCGGCTGTTTGGGCGGTCCCAGCGCGGAAGGGACTGGGAATTCACAGGCCGGTTGTGACATTGCTCTCGACGAGGCCGCATGGACGATATCGTGCGACGCGCCAACGTCCCGTGTGGGAAGAAGCGGGGCTCGACGCGTCTCATCGCCGTTCTGGACTACGCAGAGCGCCGTACTTGCGCGCAGCGTGACTGACGGGTGTGCGAACCTCGAAGGACGGGAAAGAGAGAGCCGCTCTGTTCGTAAATCACTAACACCGGCGATCTTACAGTTTTTCCGGTGTTCGTCCTATAATTGATAATGCGAAAAAACAAACAAAAAGTGGTGTTGATGGTTGACTTTGTGGGGAGAAGTGGTAGCATCTCCCATGCTTTGTGTTTTGAGTGGGGCAGTTGCCATGCTGTTACTAACAGGCGAATACCAACACGTTGTGGACGGCAAAGGGAGGGTCATCGTCTCCAACAAGCTGCGCAGCCAGATTGACGCCGACAAGCATGGCAGCAACTTCTATCTGGTCCTCGGGGCCAACGGCGTGCTGTGCCTGTACCCTGAGAAGTATTTCGAGCAGATTGTGCTCTCGGTTGCCCCGGGAGTGACGGCCCCAGACGAAGCAGTCGCGTTCGAGCGAATCAGCTTTGCCCTGGCGAGCAAGGTCGAACTGGACGCCCAAGGCCGGCTGCTCCTAAACGACAAGCTGCGCAAGCGTGCCGGCTTGAAGGACGACATCACGCTGGTCGGCGTCAGAGACCACATAGAGCTATGGAACAGCGAACATTGGGAACAATACCTGTCGGACCACATCGGCCAATATCAGAAGCAAGTCACCCAGGCCCGGCAGTTCGTTTTGCAGCAGCAACAGAAGGAAATCTAAGGTTACGTAGGAGGCCATGGACAGGGATGGACGGTAGCCACTATCAGATCATAGCCGATACTCTGGCGGGTCGGAGGCCCGTCGATGAACAGACGCATACATCGCTGGCGGACCTGACGGAGCGTCTGGAATGCGTCAAGAGCCACGGAGGGCTCTTCGCCGGCGTCGCGTTCTCACCCCACGTGCGGAAGCTGGGGCAACGTTGCGAGCCATTGCCGGTGGGCTGAGGGACGCGCGGAAGAAGCAGGGGTGAATCATCGTGACGTAGAGCATGTTCCGGTTCTCTCGGAAGCTTTGGCCGAACAGATAAACTTACCTCAGGATGGGGTGATGGTCGATGCGACCATTGGACACGGAGGTCATAGTTTTCTGTTCGGCAGGAATTTGGGCCCGCGCGGCACGCTGGTCGGGTTCGACCTCGACAGCCAGTCGCTCGAACGAGCCGAAAAACGGTTGGCGGGCCTTGAGTGCAAGGTTGTCCTGGTCAAATCCAATTTTGCCGAGATCGCCGCACGTCTTGGCGAGTTGGGCATTCACACGGTGGACTTGGTCCTGGCCGATCTGGGACTCTGTTCGGCGCAGTTGGCGGACGGTCAGATGGGGTTGAGCTTTCAGACAGATATGCCACTGGATATGAGAATTGACGAAAGCTTGGAG
>CAZGRF010000689.1:0-2279 GCA_964527825.1 uncultured Pirellulales bacterium | reverse complement strand
GGTCCTCTGACGGCGTGGTTGCTCCGCTGCGCTTCGCAATCCACGGCACCCGAACGAGGTATTGTCAGAAGCTGTGGATGACGGGCGCAAAAGCGCGGCGTATCCTTGGTGCTGTCGAAGTACCAGTTTCCAACGAGGAAAGGGATACGCCACATGGAACAGACTACGACATCCGACAGCGGTTTGACAATGGATTCTGCCGGCCAGAAGGCCCGGGACGTGCTGACGGAGATCCTGCGCCACGGGGCCCAGCAGATGCTGGCCTCGGCGATCGAGAACGAGGTGGCCGAGTACATCGGCGCCCACGCCGACGAGCGGGACGGCGCCGGCCATCGGCTGGTGGTTCGCAACGGGCACGTGCCGGCGCGGACGATTCAGACGGGTGTGGGGCCGGTGGAGGCGGCCCGCCCTCGCGTCAACGACAAGCGGGTGGACGAAGACGGCAACCGCATGCGGTTTACCAGCAAGATCCTCCCGCCGTACCTGCGGCGGACGAAGGCGATCGACGAGCTGGTCCCCTGGCTGTACCTCAAGGGGATCAGCACGGGCGACTTCCCGGAGGCCTTGCAGGCGTTGCTGGGCCCGTCGGCCGAGGGGTTCAGCGCGACGAACATCTGCCGGCTGAAGCGTCTGTGGGAGGCCGAATGGAAGGACTGGTCCCGGCGCGACCTGTCGGGCAAGCCGTACGTGTACGTCTGGGCGGACGGGATCTACTTCAAGGTCCGCCTGGCCGACGAGGGGGACAAAAAGCAGTGTATTCTGGTGCTGATGGGCGCGACGGCCGCCGGCAAGAAGGAGCTGATCGGCATCGCTGACGGCTACCGGGAGTCCGAGCAGTCGTGGATGGAATTGCTGCGGAACCTGAAGGCCCGCGGGTTGACGGTCGATCCGAAACTGGCGGTGGCCGACGGGGCGTTGGGCTTCTGGGCGGCGTGCCGCAAGCTCTGGCCGACGACGCGGGAGCAGCGCTGCTGGGTGCACAAGACGGCCAACGTGCTGAACAAGCTGCCCAAGAGCGTCCAGCCCAAGGCCAAGGCGATGCTGCACGAGATCTGGCAGGCCGAGACGACGGCGGACGCGGATAAGGCGTTCGATCTGTTCGTGGAGACCTTCGAGGCGAAGTACCCGAAGGCGACAGTGTGCCTGGCGAAGGACCGGGAAGTGCTGCTGACGTTCTACGACTTCCCAGCCGAGCATTGGCGTCACCTGCGGACGACGAATCCGATCGAGAGCACGTTCGCGACGGTGCGGCTGCGGCATCGGCGGACGAAGGGCTCAGGCAGCCGCACGGCGTCCCTGACGATGGTGTTCAAACTGGCCCTGGCTGCTGAGAAGCGATGGCGACGCTTGAACGGCAGCGCGTTGCTGCCGGATGTGATCAACGGAGTACAGTTCGTGGACGGCATCAAGGCCGTCGCCGCGTAAAATGCGAACCCCGTCATCCACAGCTTTTGACAATACCTCTCCCTGGACCCGATGCAGCACATGGCGGGTATTTTTCCCAGACCTGTCTTGCTCCTTAACGGAGGCAAGGACCGTTGGATCGCCTCCCGCTCCGTGGAAGAGTTCGCCCGTCGCCTGCGCGCGCAATACTACGGCTGTTACCCCGAAAACGTCGCCTGCTTCGTAGAGCCCCAGGTCGGCCACAAGGTGACGGATCTCATGTGGACTCGGATGATTGCCTGGTTCACTCGTCACCTCCAAGGCAGATTCGTCGGGGTGGAATAGTCTCCCATTTCCTGACCGCGTCATGCCGCCTCGCGGTAGTAGCTCTTGAGCAGCCCGCCCAGCCGCTCGCGACACAGCACGGCCCCGTCGCCGGAGCCGGCCTCCGGGTTTGTGATCCGGACGTTGCCCGGGCCCCGGTGGGGCCGCTCCGTCAAATAGTGCTTGACGTGCTCACCGATCACGTGGCGGACGTGCCTCTCGCCGAACAGGATCATCCGGTCCAGGTACTCTCGCTTGATGTTCCGCACGAACGACTCGGCCATGCGGCCCTGCTCGATTCCAGGAAGGCCGGGGTGATAGCAGATGCCTCCGAGACACTCAATGCTGTCGTAACCACTTGCGCATAAACACCTTCGGGATACAAAACGGCCCCATGCACTTTTCGCTGGGCCGCGACAGACGGCATACTCGGCAGGGACACCGTTCGGGCCAACAGGCCCGGCGGGTCATTTGCCGGCGAAGCAGGCGACGGCGCCGTTTTGCAGCGTCACGTATACCCGCCCGCGGGCGGCGGACAGGCCCTCGAACACCGGTCCGGCCGGAAGCGGGTA
>CAZGRF010000688.1:0-2290 GCA_964527825.1 uncultured Pirellulales bacterium | reverse complement strand
TACATGACTCATTCGAAAACGACGCAGATGTCCGCAATGCAACAGGGGCACAAAGCCTCGCATCCCGGGCCGGCTGCTACCGCCATGCCTAAGCACAAAGACATTGCCAAGCGGGCGTATGAAATCTACGTCGAGAAGGATTGCCAGCAGGGCCAGAGCGAAGAGAACTGGCTGCAAGCCGAACAGGAACTGAAGAACCAGCAGAACTGGGTGCAAGCCGGACGGGATATGAAGGACCAAGACCAGGCCGGGGACCCCGCGGCCTATTGAACCATACGGGCGGTGGCCACCGTCGTTCTTGAGAACATCAAAAGGAGTCTATCATGGGATTCATACTACTGATTGTGTTGATCGTGCTGCTCTTGGGTGGCCTGCCCAGGTGGGGCTACAGCCGCAATTGGGGTTACACCCCCAGCGGCGTCTTGGGGTTGGTGTTGCTGATCGTGCTGGTGCTCCTGCTGGCGGGGTACATCCCCCGCGGCTTCTGAGCAGTCGATCTCTGACTCGGCCAAAACCCTTGCCGGACTCATTGAGGAGGTATTCATGATACGCATGCTTCCCGCGTTCGCTCTGATCGTGACCGTTGTCGCCGGCCTGGGCTTCTACATGGGGTGGTTCCATTTCTCGCGGGGCAGAGCGACGGTAAGAATGCGCACGTCACTGTGTCGGCGGACAAGGCCCAGATCCACAAGGAAAAAGCGGTGGACAAGGTGAAAGACCTGGGACAACAGGGAGAGAACAAGGTCGAAATGGCGACCCAGAAAGCTCGGGACTGAGCCAGCCCACCGGTGCTCCGTTTCCGGTACGATCCGGCGGCCGGGTTCATTCTCACGCCGTACGTCGAATAATCCGAGGTAGGTTTGTACCCTATGGAGAAACGGTGGTCACTGGCGTGGCATGCCTGCAAGGATGAATCCAAGCACACATCCAAAGCAACAACAGAAAGGGAGTGCGATGAGCGTAATGTATCCACTGGCGATCGTAAATACGGCTTCCATCACCAGCCTCGTCAGGATGACGCTGTACCATCACTCGATCAGTGTCTGCCATACCAAGATCGAGACGAACGAAGGCGTAACTGCGTTGAGTGGCAAGGCCGGAAGCACCGCTGCGGAGGACCCCGGCACCCAACTCGTGAGCGACCTTCCCAGCGTGCGGATCGTGAAAGCATGGCGCGGCTGACACCGCGATTTTCCGCCAAGGAACCATTTGTAGAAGTGGCCGAGAAAGAATCAACAAGGTCATTTCCAAGAAAAAGGAGTACGACTATGACACTGTTACCCATCAGACGAAGAGAGATGCCGATCAATGATTGGGCCAGAGCACAGAGTGAAATACAGGATATGATGCGGAGCCTTTTCGGCAACTGGGACATGTCCAGCGCATGGCGAAGTGTCGCCTGGCCGGCCATTGACATTGCCGACCAGGAACATGAATACGTGGTCAAAGCAGAAGTACCTGGCTGCAAGATCGAGGACATTGATTTGTCCGTCAGCGGCAATATCCTGACCATCCGTGGTGAGAAGAAACAAGAGCAGGAAGTGAATGAGAAGGGATACTACCACGTGGAGCGCTCCTTCGGCAGTTTCCGCAGGGACCTGAATCTCGCCGGTGATGTGGACGTCGCCAAGATCGACGCCGAGTGCAAGAACGGCGTACTCACCGTCAAGCTGCCCAAGACCGAAAAGGCCAAGCCGGCCAAGATCAAGGTCAAGGGATAGTCAGCGGGTCAGCCCAAAGGGGCAAGGATGTCGGGCTGACACCAGATGGCCTAGGTCCTGTTTGCACGATGAGCACAGGAAGTCTCATCAAAAGCGAACACGTCTGGGGTCACCGTGTTGGGTTTGTTTCCTATCATCGGCACCGGCAAGTTCCAACCCATCTACGACAGCACAGACGGCAAAGATGGACATGTCGGCCTTGAGGTTAGCGCCCACCTGCCGCACGACACCAACGCACAACAGAGCAAAGCCCACTGCGTGTTGCGACTGCCGGGACTGGGCATGCGCATCGACAAGGTGACGCGGCAGCTTGAGGACGAAGGAGTCGAGAAATTCAACCAGCCCTAAGCAAGGTTTAACGGGCAATCTTCAGATGACAGAGTCAGAAGGGGACCGCAATGGCAGACAAGACAAGCATGACCAGAGCGGAACGATTGTCCAAAGGGCAGCGCATCCACGTGCGGCGGTTGAAGCAAGCGGCCCGCAAGGCCGGCATCGCTTACATCCAGCCGACCAGTGTGCCGCGTCCATCGAGAGTACCCAAGGAGGAGGATCAACCATGAGGACGT
>CAZGRF010000687.1:0-2295 GCA_964527825.1 uncultured Pirellulales bacterium | reverse complement strand
GTCCTGGGGATGCCGAGCAGCTTGAGAATCCGTCGTTGCAGGTGTGAGAGGTCAGTGACGAAGGCAGTTGGCCGTCGTTTGGCTGCTAGGAGGGTGTGGCGCTGAATGCCCTCGAACAGATCGATCAGCCGCCGCGTGGTCGGATGGCGGCACGGTCGCCCCTCCGGGTACATCGGCAGGGATTCGATCCCTGCCCGCTCCAGGGCCTGACGCAGTTCACGTTCCAGCAGCGCCTCTACCAGAAGGGCGAAGAAGTACACGCACAGCAGGGCCTGAATGCGGCTGGCCTCCTTCAGGTAGACCGGGGCGACTGCGAAGTCCGTCTTCAACTGCGAGAACCGCTTCTCGATCACCGGCTGCCGCTTGTATGCCCAGAGGATCTCCCGCTCCGACAATTCCAGCACGTTGGTAATCAGCGGAAACACGCCGTCGCCGAGGCTCTCGGCCGCCAGTCGCTCCATGTCGATTGTCCAGTCCAGATCGAACCGCGTGCGGATCTGCCGGCGGTAGCGGGCATCCTTGCCGGGCCGACCGCGCCGGTCCTGGCGGTAGCTCTCCTCGACACGGGGAACGATCCGGGTGCTGATCCACTGGGCGACCTGGAACTCGCCGAGGATCGCCTCGACGGCCTCGGCCACTTTGGCTTCCGTCCGGTAGCGAGTACGAGGGGAGTGGAGTTTCTCGCGCAACGCCGCCAGTTCCTTCAGGGCCCGTTCGATCCGCCCGCTGCGAGCCAATGCGTCCAGTTCCGCCTTCCGCGTGCTGTGGTACCACAACAGCCGATAGCCTTCGGCGCTTGGAGACGCCGGTCGACAGACCGAAAAGCGATCGACCACCAGCCCCTCGTCGTCGGTCTTGTCCCAAAGAGGCTGCCAGGAGACCTGACCCTCGGCCAGCGACCGCCGGAACGCCGCGTCCTCGGCGCGGGTGCGGGGCAGCACGGTGACGAACCGCCCGCCGCGGTGATGCAGGTAGGCCATGTTCTCGGCGGTGGCCAGCTTGCAGTCGGCCACGTAGAGGAAGTCGCGTCGGCCGCTCAAGTTGCACAACAGGTCCCAGGTGGCCTGATGCGTCTGGTCGTCGACGACGTTTCCGCTGGCCACGCGGAACTGCACCGGCACGCCCCCGTCGCGGGCGACCGTGAGGATGTACAGCAGTTGCTTCAAGTCGGGACGATGGTCCTTGTTGTGCCCCCAGGTGATGGCCAGCCGCAACCGGCCACGGAGGCTCCGCTCCTCCAACGCGTTGCGATAATCGCCGTGAAAGGTGATCGTCGTCGAGTCGTTGTGCAGTTCGTCCAGCGACACGCCGAACTCGCGCACCGCATGCCCCACCACGGTCAACGCCAGCGAGGCCGTGTCGCAGTCGAAGAGCCGGTCCAGGCAACGGCCTACTCGGTCATCGTTCAGCGCCGCCACCTGCTCGGGCGTCAATCCCAGCAGGTCGGGAGCGTGGCCTGCCGCCCACTCGCCGATCCCGTACAGCGGCTCCCGCGACAACAGCAGGTTCCTCAACAGCACCAACAACGCGCTAGCCGTGGGCACCTTGACGCGGCGATCTTCCGCCGGCAGCCCGTCGCGGAGGAACTCTTCCAGCCGCAGACGCTGGAGGATCTTGTTGACGATCGGCAACGCGCCGACCGACCAGGACTTCAGCGTCTGGCCCGGCGCCCGAGCCGTCTGCCCGGCTGCCCGCTGACGCCGCGTTCGTTTGCCGCCTGTTCCCTTGCGTTTTCCCATGCCGTGGTCCTCCTGGATCCGGAATTGTCCTGCCGGTCCGCATCGCGGTGCCACGCACCGTCCCGGACCGTCTTTCCAGAACCAAGAATTGTCCACTGGCCGCGATCGTCAAGAAGCCCTCGCTCACGTCGAATCACTTAGGTCAATAGCCATCGACGCAAGTTGAGCACTACTCGACTTACGTCAAGGGCATTCGCCCTAAGTCTTCATCAGACAGTTGCCACCCTCGCGATGGACACTTGCCTCCGCTCGAACTCGCCCGACAATCGAACACGCCAACGCGCCTCGCGTCCCGGTAATTCCAGGAAATCAACACGAGATGTGCGGAAAGGAAGTCTGACTATCGGGCCGTTGGAGTTCGAGGTCCACTTGGCGGCGCATGTGGGCGGGAAGAAAAAGCCGAATGTCCGCAGTGTTCAGGAAGCCGCTGCCCGAACTGTGGAAGCCGGCCAGGTTTCTGCTGGCGATGGCTTGGACATCAGCGACTGGCTTGGCGACGAGCAAGATTCCCTCGCCGAAATTCAGGCGGCCGAGACCCAGCCGTTCAGTGCAGCCT
>CAZGRF010000686.1:0-2295 GCA_964527825.1 uncultured Pirellulales bacterium | reverse complement strand
CTTCCGGCCGCAAACGACGCTACTACTCCATCACGAACAAGGGCGAGACCGAGCTGGCCGGCCGGAAGGCCCAGCTTGTGGAGCTGACCAAGGGGCTGGATTTCGTCTTGGGCGGGGCCTTGAGAGCGGCGTTTTGAAGAGCGTTTCAACGGGAGGTATGAGTCATGGATAAGAATCCCGATAAGGGTACGCCGGACACTTTGCCCCAACGCGCTGTAGAGTACATTGGACGAGTTGTCGCCGCGTTACGCTACCGCCGGCGCGTGCGGCGGGAGGTGAAGGCCGAGCTGACGGCGCATTTCGAAGATGCGTTGCGGGAGGTCACGAGCGGGCAAGAGAAGGATCGCAAGGCGCGGGAATTGATCGAGACATTCGGCGACCCCAAGCTCGTGGCTATGCTGTGCCGCCGGGCCAAGAAACGCTGCCGGCCTTGGTGGCAGAAGATGCTGATCCGAGGGGCGCAGGGCCTGGGTCTGTTCTTTGTCTACCTGGTGGTTTGCTCGTTGCCTCTGTTTCTCGGCAAAGCAACGATCACAGTTGACTATGTCCAGTGGCTCAGCGAGCACTGGCGGCCGGGCGGTCAGGAAGTGGAAAACGCCAAGACGTACTACGACCGGGCCGCCGGACTCTATGTCAAACCCTCGCCGGAGCTTGAGGGCAGAATGAAGCGGTGGGATTCGACATTGAGTGACTGCAATGACGCAGACCTGCAACTGCTGGCGCCTTGGCTGGTACAGAACGAGCCTGCACTGGACGCGCTCAGACGCGGGGCTGCCACCGCCAGCTATTGGCCGGTCTATGATGTCAATTATTCTGACGTTAGCGATCCCAATTTCATGGGAGATGTCATGAAGGTGTTGCCGGACTACAAACGCGTTGTCTTGGTCATGCGTCCCTCGATCTTCTACGAGGCGGGCCTAGGCCAGCTTAGCGAAGCTCTCGACGATTGCCTGATCCTTCTGCGTTTCGGCCGGCATCTGGAGGGCAAAGGTCTCCTGATCGAGCAGTTGGTGGGTATCGCCGTTGAAGCCGTCGGTTACGGAGCCGCGTTCCATGTGTTGCAGGAGCCGGATGTGCCTGCCGCGGCTCTGGGCCGTTTGCAGGAGGCGCTGGAATCCGACTTTGACGAAGGTCGCTGCGTCATCAGCCTCGATGGTGAGAAGGTCTTTTGGCTCGACCGCATCCAGCGGAGTTTCACCGACGATGGAGAGGGCGGTGGTCGCGTCCTGCGGCAGGGGCTCCCGTATGCGGCCGGAGACTGGCAAGACAACCTTCTTGGGATACTTGTTTTCGACTATCCGGACCGGCGCGAGGCGGTCGCGATGGTCGAGACGCATTTCGAGCGGGCGGAGGAGGCGTTACGCGCGCTGCCGAGCAAGCAGCAGTCGCTCGTCGCTCAGGGTGAGCAGGCAGGGATGCCGAAGCGAAACCTACTGTTTTCTCTCCTTTTTCCTGCCTACGACCGGGTCTCGCAACTGGCCTGGCGCGCCAAGACGCACGAGGCCGCGGCGATCACGACGGTGGCCATCTTGAGGTACAAGAGCCAGAAAGGACAGTATCCCGCCCGTCTCGAAGAGCTGGTGGAGGCGGGCTTGTTGCGGGAGCTGCCGCCGGACCCGTTCGGCTCGGGACCGCTCACGTACGTCCGAACGCCCAAGGGATTTCTGCTCTATAGCTGGGGCGAGAACCTCATCGACGACGGCGGCCGGCAGGGCACGGACCGCGACGGCCGGCCAGGGCTGTGGCGAGACAATGGCGACTGGATCTTCTGGCCCGTCCTCGACACATCTGCCGAACGAAACAAGTGACTATGAGGTTGTCAGAGAGCTATGCCAGCGCTGTCTTTACGCGCCTCGATCATTTGGGGAGCATCTGCAGGATGGGCTCGTCGGCTCCTTTGACGCGCATGGCCACGCTGTACAGCGACGTCCGCGCGGTGATGAAGAGGGTCTTGCGGTCCGGGCCGCCGAAGGTGACATTGGCCGGCCCCTCCGGGACCTTGATCTCCTCGATCTTCTTGCCGTCCTTGTCGTAGACCGCGACGACGCGCGTGGTTAGATAGACGTTGCCCTCGTCGTCGATGGTCATGCCGTCCGAGCCTTCGGGGGCGAACAGCTTCTTGTCGGCCAAGGTGCCGTCCTCGTTGATGGTGTAGGCGAAGGTCTTGTTGCCGCCGTGGTCGGCCACGTAGAGCGTCTTGCCGTCGGGCGTTCCGAGCACGCCGTTCGGACGGACCATGTCACTGACCACCCGAACGACCTTCGCACGGTCCGGCGTCAGGTAGTAGACGTGCTC
>CAZGRF010000685.1:0-2302 GCA_964527825.1 uncultured Pirellulales bacterium | reverse complement strand
CTGGGTGTGAGCTCCTTTATCAGCCAATTTCCTAAACCGATCGCTATCGAAAATTTCCTTGTAGATTTGATAGGCCACCTTCGCGCTGGCGATAGCAACCTGCCCATGCAACATCTTTGCTAAGTCCGCATCCTCACCACCTTGCGTGATGATTTTTTCCAACAGCGGATCCACCAGCGCATCAATACGGCTCACAAAGAAGCTGGCCACCGAGGCCACAATCTTTACTGGCTTCCCTAGGTTCGCCCGCGCTTCGACGCCCGCAAGGTAAGCTTCCACAACCTGCCGATAACGGGGAATCCCAAAGAGCAATGTCACGTTGACGTTGAGTCCTTCGCTGATGAGTTGCTGGATAACGGGCAGCCCTTCCGCCGTCGCTGGTACCTTGATGAAGACGTTGGGCCGGTTCAGCGCGGCCCACAACCGGCGGGCTTCCTCCATCGTGCCTCTGGTGTCGTGTGCTAGGTGGGGATTAACCTCTAGACTAACATATCCATCTAATCCTTCAGTCTTGTCGTACAGAGGCCGGAACTCATCAGCGGCGCTCTGAACGTCTCTCTGGCTGAGAGCTTCATAGATTGCCTTGACGCCTTTTCCCTCAAGCACCATGACCCGAATATCCTCATCGTAATCATGGCTGCCCGCAATCGCCTTCTCAAAGATGGATGGATTCGAGGTCATCCCCCGCAGTCCGTCCTCCTCAATCAGACGCCGGAGCTCGCCGCTGACGATCAGATCGCGTCGGATGTAGTCGAGCCAAATTGACTGGCCGAGCGTTCCCAATTTCCTTAAGGGGTTGTCTTTCATAATTCTCTCTCCTGACTTTCCAGCTCCGATATTTTCGCAAGGCGGCGCTTGAACCGTTCGGTTCCCTTGAAACGGGCCCTTAGGAACGTCTGGACCAAGTCCCAGGCTAGAGCATGTCCGGTGACCCGGCCGCCCAGACACATCACGTTCATGTCGTCGTCCTCCACCCCCTGATGAGCGGAGAAGGGATCCGTGATCAAGGCCGCACGCGCGCCGGGAACTTTATTGGCCGCAACGCCAGCCCCGACCCCGCTGCCACAGATGGCCAGGCCCCGGGTGACCTCACCTCTCGCCACCGCCCTGGCCATGGGCAATACAAAATCAGGGTAGTCATCTCCTGTAACCAGCTCATGGGCACCGAAGTCCACTACCTCATATCCGGCGGCCTTGAGGGCCGTAGCCAGGTACACTTTCAACTCAAACCCACCATGATCCGCAGCAATGCCAACACGCATCATCGTTCCCCTATTTCAGTTTTATCAAAGTCCCGATCCAACTTAACAGACGAGCCTGAAACGAGAGCTTCTCTCGACCGGTCTCGATACGTTTCGGGTGATGGTATCCATTCTTTAGTCGTTCCACTTCCAGTTACGAATCTCTGGCATGTCTTGGCCGTACTTGTTTATGTACTGCTTGTGCTCGATGAGCTTGTCCTGAACCATCCGCTTCAGCGCGGCGCCGCTGGCGCCCAACTGCGGCAGCCGATTGATCACATCCTGCACCAGATGGAACCTATCAAGATCGTTCAAGACCGTCATATCAAAGGTCGTTGTGATCGTGCCCTCTTCCTTATAGCCCCGAACATGCATGTTTTCGTGGTTGGTACGGCGGTACGTCAACCGGTGCACCAGCCAGGGGTAGCCGTGGAACGCGAAGACGATTGGCTTATCTTTGGTGAATAGCGCGTCGAAGTCGTGATCGCTCAGCCCGTGCGGATGTTCCGTATTCGGTTCCAGCTTCATCAGATCGACGACATTGACCACCCGGATTTTCAGGTCGGGCAGATGCTCGCGCATAATGGAAACGGCGGCCAGGGTCTCCAGCGTGGGCACGTCGCCGCAGCAGGCCATCACTACGTCCGGTTCCGCGCCCTGGTCATTGCTGGCCCACGGCCAGATGCCAATCCCTTTGGTGCAATGCACGACCGCGGCATCCATGCTCAGCCATTGGGGCGCCTGGTACTTGCCCGCGATGACGACATTGACGTAATGCCGGCTGCGCAGACAATGGTCCCAGACGGACAACAGGCAGTTGGCATCCGGCGGAAGGTACACACGCACAATGGATGCCTTCTTGTTTACCACGTGGTCGATGAAGCCGGGGTCTTGATGGGTAAATCCGTTATGCATTTGCTGCCAGACGTGGGAGGCGAGCAGGTAATTCAGCGATGCAATTCGCCGCCGCCACGGCAGTTGCGATGTGACCTTCAGCCACTTGGCGTGCTGGTTGAACATCGAGTCAATGATATGAACGAAAGCCTCGTAGCTATTGAACA
>CAZGRF010000684.1:0-2303 GCA_964527825.1 uncultured Pirellulales bacterium | reverse complement strand
GGAATAGCCGAGAACCGTGCGGGCCCCACGGACAGGTCCGTAAAGAGTGCTCAGACACCCCGCGGTGGTGCCATCCAACGCCGGTCCGACACCGTTGTCAACATTGGCCCGTCTGGGCACCAGGACGCCGTAGTTGCGCGTGATGCAGGCCAGTTTGACCGCACCGCCACTTTCGGCACCATCGACATAGAGCACAGAGCTGCCGTCAATGGCCGGCTGCGTCTGGATCCCTGCGCCCTTGGCAATGGGGAATATCCGGATCTGCTGCGGATCGGAAATGTCGGCACCGTAGATATCGCCATCGTCGTCGCGCTGATCCGTCCAGACCACGCAGTTGCCCGAGACCGCCGGGTCGTACTGGCGAGCCGGATTGTCGCAAACCATAAAGACCGTTATGGCATCCAGGTCGGAAATGTCGGCAGCGTAGATATCGCCGCTTCCTTCCCAGACCACGATATTGCCGGACACGTCTACAACGCTGTCAAAATCGTTCATCTCCCGGCCCAGCGGGAACGGATCGCGCTGCCCCACGTCGGTAGCAACCGTGAAGACCCTTGGGTGGGCCAGATCGCTGACCTCGGCGCCGCAGATGTCGTACGGCATCTCTCGCCACTGCTCGGCAACGTTCTTGTCGAGGCCGTCATGCCGCACCCAGACAACGATATTGCCCGACACAGCCGGATGGCTGAAGGATTTCCAGTCACTGGCGGTCTGCAAGGTTATCTGCTGGGCCGTAGCGAGGTTGCGCGCATAAATGCTCGTACACACCGGTGAGCCCGTTCCCAAGATGCTGGCGCCGCCGTACCACACAACGAGGTCTCCATCAATCCTGGGTTGCGTGTTGATGCCAACGCCCGGGAAAGTCTCTGTCTCATCGCTTTGGATGTCCCGGCTGACAATCCGCCATTCGTAGTTCGAGGCGGAGTCCCCGGCACCTACAATCTTCGTCCCGGAGACATCGACGTAGTGGATGTAGGGGTTGCCGGTGGCCGTAATAGTCAAAGACGCAACGGTACTAGTGCCTCCCAACGCGGCGATCTGGACCCGGCTGGGCTCGCTCTGGTCGATTCCGTCGCTGACGACCAGCTCGAAAACATACAGCTCACCAGCCTCGCCTTCGAAAGTAGGAGCAGCCGTGTCGGCGTTCTCCAGAGTCACCGCCGACCCTTCGACCTGCGTCCAGACATAGGTCAACTCGTCAATGGGATCGGGATCGTACGACCCACTGCCATCCAGCCTGACTTGTCCAGGGGTCTGAAAAGCCATGTCCGCGCCGGCATCTGCTACGGGGGCGCGGTTAGACCCGACGAAGACAAGCACTTGGTCGGGCTCGCTGGCGTACTGATCGTCGGCCACCACGAGCTCGAAAACGTACTCCCCTGACTCCGGAGGCGTGAAGGTCGGTGTGGGCGAGGTGGGGTCATCCAGGACGGTGTTGGGGCCGGACACCTGTGTCCACTGATAGGTCTTCACGGTGTCGGGGTTATAGAAGAAGCTCTTGGAACCATCGAGTGTGACGGGCTGGCACGGGTCGAGGATGTGGACGTTCTTTCCGGCCGAGGCCACCGGCTTGACGTAGCCGACATACTCATCAGCCCCTATGTCAATCCTGAGACCATAGACGCGCTCTTCGCCGTCGATGTCCGTCTGACCGAAGGGAGGGATGAATTGGGGATCACCGCCGTTGATGCAGGGCGATTCCAGGGTCAGATGGTAGTCCCTATTGATCGCGGCCTTGAAGAGCGGGTCCTCGGAAATGTTGTCGCTGACGCCAGTCAAATCCTCCGCTTGAAAGTAGTTGTCGGGAGCGTTGCCCCAGACATTGTTGTAGGCGAAGACACCGAAGCTGAGATCGCCCTCCCAATACAAGCCGCCACCGGAGCGGGCGTTGGCGATGATGTTGTTGAAGATGCGTGTATAGCCCAACTCAGGCGCAAACGCACAGTACATGTTCCCGGCCGGGGTCGTCCCGTCACCGAGGCTGCAATCGTTGGCAACGATCGTGTTGTTGTAGATGACGCCGGACAGCGTGAAGATGCCCCCGCCAAGGAAGCCTGCATTCTCGGCAACGATGTTGTTGTGCATCGTCGGCTCGCCGTAGTAGCTGAAAATGCCGCCGCCAGCGTAGGCACTGTTGCTCTTGATGGTGTTGTGGGTGATCGTGGGCGCACAATCATAGGCGCCGATGCCTCCCCCGAGCGAGATGGCAAGATCCGCCTCGGTGGGACCGGTTGTGTTGAGGGGCATCGTGTTGCGGGCAATCACGTTCTTCGTGATGACCGGCGAGGCACGAAAGCAGTATA
>CAZGRF010000683.1:0-2304 GCA_964527825.1 uncultured Pirellulales bacterium | reverse complement strand
CATGTCTCGGTGAACTTGCCTGCCATCAGCGAGGTCTTTGCGCCACTGCGATCACCGTCGATTCTGGGAGGCAACACGGCGGTTGCGGGGGCCGGAGGCTTCAGCTATTGGGCAGCCGAACCGAGAGAGATACTCGAATTCCCATCGGGACAGACTGACCCCTTCGGGAAGCTGCAACGGCTCCTCGCCAAGCACAGAATCCAGGATCACCCCCCGTCTCGATCTCCGGAGGGGCTCTTCCAGGGCGGTTGGATTGGGTATTTCTGCTATGAATTGGGCCGGCACATCGAACGATTACCCCAGACGACCGCGGACGATCTCGCGGTGCCTCTGGTCCGGCTTTGCTTCTACGACCGGCTGATCGCATACGATCACCGCAACGAGACGTTCTGGGCGGTTGTGTTGGAACTGCCCGATGACGCCGAGTCTCCGGGGGAGAAAATGGCTGCCCTGGAACGATTGCTGGATACAGCGCGGCACCTCCGCGTAGCCGAGCCACGTAGTACCGACGTAGAGCGCATCGACGTCTCGGCGGTCCGGAGCAACATGACCCGGGACGACTACATGCGGGCCATCGAGCGGACTAAGCGCTACATCCGCGACGGGGATGTCTACCAGGTCAATCTCTCCCAGCGATTCGAAGGCCCTTTCGCAGGCCGTCCCGTTGATCTGTTTCATTGGCAGAATCGGTACAACCCTAGCCCCTACCCGGCCTACATCGACGCGGGCGGTCTTCAGATCGTCAGCGCGTCACCCGAGATGTTCATCACGATCCGCAACGGGCGGATACTGACCAAGCCGATCAAGGGCACACGTCCACGACTCAACGCGCTCGACAAACGCAGCGAAGAGATCAATGCCCGCAGCTTCAGTGACCTGCTGCGAAGCGAGAAGGAGCAAGCGGAATTGAACATGATCGTGGATTTGGAGCGCAACGACATCGCCAGAATCTGCAAGCCGGGCACCCGGCAGGTCATCTTGCCGCGGACTATCGAGACCTACCCTACGGTGTTCCACGCCGTGGCAACCGTTGGGGGCCGATTGCGCCCCGACGTCGGGTTCATCGACGCGTTCCGAGCCGTCTTCCCCGGCGGCTCCATTACCGGCGCCCCCAAGATCCGGGCGATGGAGATCATCGACGAACTGGAGCCGACCGCTCGAGGGGTTTATACGGGCAGCATCGGTTACATCGGACTCGATGGGACCGCCTGCTTGAACATTGCCATCCGAACGGTTATCATCACGGGTCGCAGGGCCTTCGTACAGACCGGAGGGGGAATCGTTGCGGATTCGTCCCCGGCAGCCGAGTGGGAAGAGACCATAACGAAGGCCAGGGCGCTTCTGGCCGGCATTGAAGCGGTGCAGAGACGGTGATCTGGAGTTGTTGGTCTCCAAGATAGGACACGATGTCAGAGAAAGTGTTTCTGAATGATAAGCTGCTCGATGTCGAGCAGGCGCACATATCCGCAACCGACAGCGGGCTGCTCTACGGCGCGGGCCTCTTCGAGACCATGCGCAGCCATAACGGCGCAGTCTTCCGCCTGCAGGACCATTTGGATCGGCTCTGCCGCAGCGCCACGGCACTCTCCATCAATCACGGCTTCGACAAGGAGTACCTAACCGAAGCCGTGCAGAGCGTGCTGCGCGCGAACGAGTTGGCCGAGGCCCGACTGCGGCTAACACTGACCAACGGGCCGATTGCCGAAACGATAGACGAGCACGACCCAACCCTGCTAATCACAGCAACGAGGCTGCAACACTATCCACCCGAGTACTACCGCTCCGGAGTGATGGTGGCGCTCTGCCCGTATCGTCAGAACCCGACCGACCCGATTGCGAGCCACAAGACCACGAACTACTATCCCCGGCTGCTGGCACTGACGCTGGCCCGTCAGAAGCGCGCGGCCGAGGCCCTCTGGTTCACGACGGACAACCGGTTGGCCGAAGGATGCGTCAGCAACGTCTTCTTGGTCAAAGACTCGGTCCTGTTCACTCCACCGATTGGAACACCTGTGTTGCCTGGAATCGCGCGGAGAACCATCTGCGAGATCGCGGAGCGACAGTCCATCGAGATGCTTGAGAAGGACCTGCACATCTCGGACGTGCTCGAAGCCGACGAGATCTTTCTGACGAACGTCATCATGGAAGTCCTGCCTGTGGTTGGCGTGGAAAGGCACAACGTCGGGGACGCACAAGTCGGACCTTTGACTACGAAGCTGCGAGAGGAGTTCCTGCGTACGATCGAGGAAGAGTGTCGGCCTACCACGGACCAGACACCTCCGCCACCGCCGGAGGTTGGAGAGG
>CAZGRF010000682.1:0-2312 GCA_964527825.1 uncultured Pirellulales bacterium | reverse complement strand
GGCAATGGATAAGGAACTGGCGACACATGCGGCGGATGTTCTGAAGGTCATCGCCCATCCGATCCGGCTCCAGATCGTGGAGGTGCTGGAGAGGGGGGAGATGTGCGTCGGCGAGATCGCTGAGGCCCTCGGCGAGAAGCAGGCGATCACCAGCCAGCAGCTCAACATCATGAAGGCCAAAGGCATCTTGACCAGCCGCCGCGAAGGGGCCAAGATGTTCTACCACATCGAGAACAAGAACGTGGTCCGCGTGCTGGGTTGCGTCTACGACCATTGCGAGCCGCGAAAGCGAGGCCGACGATGAGCGAAAACGAAACGACCCAGAGTGAGACCAGCGAGAACGAAGAGCAGGCAAGAGTGCAATACGGCCGGCACATGCTGTGGCTCAGCGGCATCGTCGGGGCGGTCTTGGGAGCGGTGCTCTGTGCCGCCCTGATCTTCTATGTGGTGTTGCCGGCGCGGCTGATTCTGACCTACGAGAGCCGGGCCGGATTCGACGAGACCGTGGCGGCGCTGCAGCGCTCCATCCCCGATTCCGGCTGGGCGGTTTCCTCCGTGACGGACGTATGCGGCACGGCAGTCGATCCGAACAATTCGGTCCGCCCGCGCGTCACGCTGGTGAGCATGTGCAAGCCGGAGTATGCCGAGATCGTTCTGAGGACCGATCCCGCCGTGGCCGCCATGATGCCTTGCACCTTCGCCGTCTGGGAGGGCAAGGACGACAAGGTCTACGTGTCCAAAACGAACATGAGTCTGATGGCCCGCCTGTTCGGCGGCAACGTGGCCGACGTGATGGGCCGCAGAGTGGCCTGGGACGAGAGGATCATCCTCGGCGACATCGTCCAAGACGACTGACGCCGATCGGACCGCTGGCACAAAGATTTTTGCATTCGTGCCGAACAGACACAGCCGAACATAGTAATATAGCTATATAGCAGATGTGCGATAGTTTGAAGAGGACGTTGCGGCCTGCGAACCGGAGTGGCAGCCGCAGGGTACATAATGCGTGCCACCGATAACCGAGAAGACGAGGTGAACGATGAGCCAGGACGAACAGCAGACGACGAAAAGACCGGACAAAAAGGCCTATGTGATCGGCGCGTTGGCTGGGATCGTCGCGGGCGCCGTTCTGGGCGGGGCCGCGCTCGTTGTCGCCATGCCGAAGATGATGATCGTCACGCAAGAAAGCCAGCTCGGCTTCGACGAGACAGTGGCCGCGCTGGAAAGCGCCATTGCCGAGCGGGGCTGGGTGGTTTCGACCGTCATGGACATGAACAAGTCGATGGCCAAGCACGGCGTGGAGTTTGGGCCCCGCGTGAAGGTGATCAAGCTGTGCAACGCCAAGTACGCCCGGAGTGTCTTGACGACGGACCGGCATATCTCGACGCTCATGCCCTGCACGTTCGCGGTCTGGGAAGGCGACGACGGTCGGGTCTATCTGTCCAGGATGAACATGAGCTTGATGGCCAAAATGTTCGGCGGTAACATCGCCAAGGTCATGGGCGGCCAGGTCGCTCGGGATGAAGAGGCTATGCTCAGCGGGATCGTCGAAAGCCATTAGGGGGTGCCCCGACCGGTGTTGACAGGCCGCCAAGGGGTATGAGCCGTCGAAGAGACAAGACTTGCCGAAAGTTGGATGGAAAAATGGACCTCAAACACCACATTACGGACTATTCGCTGCGGCATTACAAACTGGTGACAGCGGTGATGGTGGTCTTCGCCCTGGTGCTCGGGGCGTTCATCCCGCGCATCGAGGTGGACACCGATCCGGAGAACATGCTCTCGCCGGATGAGGCGGTCCGCGTTTTCCACGACGAGACCAAGAAGAGCTTCGTCCTCAACGACATCGTCGTGGTCGGGATCGTCAACAACAAGAACCCCAACGGGGTCTTCAATCCGGATTCGCTGCGCCGGATTTACGAGTTGACGCAATACGCCAAGACGCTGCGCTGGCCCAGCGCGGACGACCCGAACGAGGAGATCGGCGTGGTGGAGGTGGACTTGCTGGCGCCGTCGATGGTAGACCATATCGGCCAGGGTGGTCCCGGCGTCGTCACGTTCGAGTGGCTCATGCCCAAGCCGCCGCAAACCGAGGCGGAGGCGCTCGAAATCCGTGACAAGGCCATGTCCAACCCCCTGCTCAAAGGCACGGTCGTCTCTGAGGACGGCAAGGCAATCAGTCTCTATCTGCCGCTGACCCACAAAGACCTGAGCCATCGTGTGTACCAGGCGCTGAACGAGAAGATCGCCGAGTTCAAGGGCGACGACGAGTACCACATCACCGGCCTGCCGGTCGCGGAGGACACCTTCGG
>CAZGRF010000681.1:0-2314 GCA_964527825.1 uncultured Pirellulales bacterium | reverse complement strand
CCACGTTGATGCGCGTGCGGTCGAAATAGTCGGCAATGGGAGCGCCCCAGCCCCATTGGCCGTTCGCCCCGTCGCCTCGCGTGCCGGTTCGCACCGTGGAATCGCCGATCAGAAACAGCGTCGGCAGATTCGGATCGGACTTGGGCTGAACGTCGGGCATCCAGGGGGCTGTCATGATCTCCTCCACCTGCTTGACGATGCCGTCGGCGCTATAGGGCGTGACCGCCTGCCCGGCGGCCGAAAGCATCCCGCCTAAGGGACAATCATCAAGGGCCTTGAGCCCCGAGACCACCAGGATCGCGTTGAGATTGGCGCCTTCAGCGCTGGTGTGCGTGTGGTCGACGGGGAAGAACTCCGCCACGCGGACGGGGCCCAGCAGCTCGTATTGATCGGCGATGATGTTCATCAGATCGACAAACGCCGCATCCTGGGACTGCGCGATTTCTGCCGCCCATCGACTGAAGCGGCCTGAGCCGCGCTCGACCTTGCCATCACGCCATTCGTTCCTGACCGTCAGTGACAGCACGATGGGCGTCGTGCCCTTGGCTTTGGTGTCGGCAATCATCTTTCGCATGTACCAGCCATAGGTGTGCACCACCTCGTGCTTGCCCGTCTGGAGATTGTCGATCTCCTGAGTCTCTTCGCCCAGACCGGGCAGCGAGCCACGTGCCCGGTAACGGTCGTTGATCAAACCACCGTCGTTGTGCCCAAACTGGATCAGCACGAAATCACCCGGTTTCATGTCCTGCAGCACCGCGTCCCACAAGCCTTCGGTGATGAAGGTCCGGCTGCTGCGTCCGCCGCGGGCTCGATTGACCACTGCGACTTCGTCCGCGTCAAAACACTTGGCCAGGTGGCTGCCCCAACCGAGGTCTCGGCCGTTGCTGGCAGTGGAGTCGCCCGCGATGAACAACGTGGGTCTGTCGCGGGCCGGCTCGCCCTGGGCCCATACCGAGCCTGTCCACAAGAACACACATGCGATTAGGCCAGGCACCGCGAAACGAGTTCCGACCATCCTGTCAATTCTCCCCAAGAGCATCCGTGTCGGAATCGGGCTCGGGCTGCCGCTCGACGCCGGCCAACACAATGTCGGGACGCGGCGGCGGCGCCATGCCCTCACCCATGTAGAAACCGGTGTGGGCCGGCTGATTGTAGGCCACGTTCTGCCAGGCGACGCTAAGCCGGTAGACGGGGTCATGCATGAAGGTATAGAAACGGTAGTCCGTGGGGATCGTCGTGGTGAAAATGCGTAGCTCGCGGTTGTCGCTCGTGCGCCAGATGACTTCTTCGCGCCAGTCGCCCAGAATGTCAGCACACAAACACGGATTGGCTTTCGTGCCATTGTTCGAAGCCACATCGTAGTCATAGGCAGTCAGCAGCCGGGTCGTCCTGCTATCGTTGTAGTCCCACTTGTCGATGGTCGTTCCGTCGAGAATCTCGCGCAACAGGTCGCCGTCCCACCAGGCGCCCATGTTGCAGGTGCTGGGCTTGGAGTCGCAGATGCGCAGGCCGGTGCAGTTGTACAAGCCGCTGACGCCCGAGGCCCAGCATTCGTAGCCGCGATAGCGCGGGTCGAGGTCCATACACACGCCTCGGCCCGGATCGTCGGCCGGCTGGCTCCAGAGCACTTCCCCGGTGGCCGCGTCACGCAGGTTGGCGCCGAACGGGTGACTCGGGTTCTCGTGAATACCCCAGACCTCGAGGCCCGGCCGGTCCGGATCGATATCGGACAGGTGCATGGCGTCACCGTGTCCCAGGCCGGTGGAGTAGAGCCCCGTCCCGTCGTCATCAATCGCACACGCTCCGTACACGATCTCGTCTCTGCCGTCGTTGTCGACGTCACCCACACTAAGGCTGTGGTTGCCCTGGCCCCGGTAGGCCCTGTTGCCGGGCGTGCCATCATCGCTGTCGAAAGTCCAAACGTGCGTCAGCTCGCCGTCGCGCCAGTTCCAGGCCACCAGGACGGCACGCGTGTAATAGCCGCGACACATCACCAGGCTGGGCCGCTCGCCGTCGAGATACGCGATGCAGGCCAGGAACCGGTCGACGCGGTTGCCATAGCTATCGCCCCAGTCGGAGACGCGGCCCCGGGGCGGGATGTAGTCGGTCGTCACGAGAGCGGCGCCGGTCAATCCATCGAAGATGGTAAGAAACTCGGGTCCGTCCAGGATGTAGCCGTTTGACTGGCGGTAGTCGGCATTGGCATCGCCAATGACGTTGCCCATGCCGTCGACGGTCCCATCGGCCGTCTTACAGGCGAACTCGGCCCGACCGTCGCCGTCAAGATCGTAGACCATGAACTGGGTGTAGTGGG
>CAZGRF010000680.1:0-2318 GCA_964527825.1 uncultured Pirellulales bacterium | reverse complement strand
CGTCAGCGGCGATATCATCACCGACATGGCAAATCGGTGGGAACGAGACTGCCTCGCTCACCGACCGAACGTGTTGAGTGTACTGATAGGGATCAACGATCTCTGGCGGTCGGTGATGGAACCTCACCGCAGGGCCGCGGCGCCCCAGCAGTATGAAGTAACATACGATCAGTTACTTTCGCAAGCGAAAGAGCAATGTCACTGTCGGATCGTGTTGATGGAGCCGTTTCTGTTCGCCGACGCTCCGCACGAACCTCTTCTTGGAGCGCTGCAGCCCTATCTGGCAGCGGTGCGCACGCTGGCAGCAAAACACGACGCTGTACTTGTTCCTCTGCAACAGAGCCTCAACGAGCAAATCGTCCACGTGCCGCCTGCGCGGTGGTCGCAGGACGCTGTGCATCCTTGTCTTTGGGCGCACGCGTGGATCGCGCAACGTTGGCTTGAGGCCACCGGTTTGTAAGCAAACATGGCTCGCAAAAAAAATCTCGCTCCGTAGACTCCGCTCTTGCAAGGACTAAGGACAAAGGCGGCGCCGCCGGAAGAAATTTTCCGTGCTTTTGCCCTTTACACTCAATCGGAATCTCAGTAGTTTGCCGATACTTGTTTCATGGGCATTGCAACAATATCTGGCTGAAATCCCGCCCGCTTTTACTATATATGGTGGTCGTTTTTTCTTCACATGGAGGCGCGTAATGTCGAACGGATTCGACCCTGAAAACCCTTTCAAAGAGAAGCGGACCCGTGAGAAAGCGGCCCTCCAAGCTGACACAGCAAGGGGCCTTACGACTGAGCCCTACTTTTCGACGCCGGGGGTCCACCCCTTTGATGAACTCGAATGGGAAACGCGTTCGGCCAAGATTTCCGGCGACAGCGGACAAGCCATTTTCGAGCAGGAAAGCGTCGAAGTGCCGGCCTCGTGGAGTCAATTGGCCACCAAGGTGGTAGCCAGCAAGTACTTCTACGGGGACATCGAGACTGGTCAGCGCGAGCACTCCGTCAAGCAGCTCGTCCACCGCGTTTGCAGGACAATTGCGGACCGCGGTCGTAAGGACGGCTATTTCGCGACGGAAGAGGACGCCGAAACGTTCTACCACGAGTTGACGTGGCTCTGCGTCAATCAATACGGGGCTTTCAACTCGCCCGTTTGGTTCAACGTGGGCCTCTTCGACGTTTACGACATCCCGGGCGGCAAGCACAATTACCGGTGGGACCCCGAGAAGCAGATGGCCGTGCCCTGCCAGAACAGCTACGAGTATCCCCAGGCTTCCGCCTGCTTCATCCAGTCGGTCAAAGACTCGATGCAAGACATCATGCGGCTGGCCACCAGCGAAGCCATGCTCTTCAAGCACGGATCGGGCACGGGAACCGACTTATCAACACTGAGAAGCAGCAAAGAGAAGCTCTCCGGCGGCGGCAAGCCCTCCGGCCCCCTGAGCTTTATGCGGGTCTACGACCAGATCGCCGCGGTCATCAAGTCCGGCGGCAAGACCCGGCGCGCCGCCAAGATGCAGTCGCTTAAGGTCGATCACCCCGACATCAAAGAATTCATTACGTGCAAGACCATCGAAGAGCAGAAGGCTTGCGCCCTGATTGAGGCCGGCTACAACGGCGAGTACAATAGCGAAGCCTACGACAGTGTGATGTTTCAGAACTCGAACTTGTCCGTCCGCGTGACCGACGAGTTCCTGCAAGCCGTGGAAAAAGACGACCGCTGGACCACCCACGCCGTCACCACAGGCGAGAAGCTGGGCGAGCACTCGGCTCGCGAGCTGATGCAGTTGGCCGCCGAGGGCACCCGTGTCTGCGGCGATCCCGGCGTCCAGTACCACAGCACCATCAACCGCTGGCACACGTGCCCAAATTCCGGGGCGATCAACGCTTCGAACCCCTGTAGCGAATACATGTTCGTCGACGACTCCGCGTGCAATCTGGCCTCGCTGAACCTGATGAAGTTCCGCAAGGAAGACGGGACATTCAACGTCGAGGCATTCAAGAAGGCCATCCGTATTTTCATCATTGCCCAGGAGATCCTGGTGGATAACGGCAGTTATCCCGACAAGGCCATCGCGATCAACAGCCATCTCTTCCGGCCCCTGGGGCTGGGCTTTGCCAACCTCGGCTCGCTGCTGATGAGCCTGGCGCTGCCGTACGACTCCAACGAGGCCCGGTCTCTGGCCTCCGCAATCAGCGCCGTCATGACGGGCACAGCCTACGCTGCCAGTGCTGAAATGGCTGCTCTCAAGGGTCCCTTCGACGAGCTCGCTAAGAACAAGGACCCCATGCTGAAGGTCATCAACATGCACCGCCAGCATGCCTAC
>CAZGRF010000679.1:0-2319 GCA_964527825.1 uncultured Pirellulales bacterium | reverse complement strand
CCTGCTCCAACTCCTGCCGGCTGGCCCCGCGAAAGGGTCCGCCGGAAGCGGTCAGGACGATCTTGCGGACCTCCGACGCCGAGCCGGACTGCATCGCCTGGAAGACGGCCGAATGCTCGCTGTCTACCGGCAGCAGCGTGCTGCCGGATTCTCGCGCGATGCGGGTCAGTAGCTCGCCGGCAATCGCCAGCGGCTCCTTGTTGGCAATCGCCAGACGCTTGCCGCAGTGTGCGGCGGCCAGCGCCGAGGGCAAACCGGCCGCTCCCACCACCGCTGTCAGGACGGTATCGACGTCGTCCGACTGAGCCAACTCGATCAGGCTCTCCGGCCCGACCAGCAACTCCACATCCAGACCGCCCACCAGAGGCTGCAACTGTCCGGCGCAATCACCGTTGGTGACCGCCACAATCCGCGGCCTGTACCGCCGCGTCTGCTCCGCGAGCAACTCTACGCTGCGGTGAGCGCTTAAGGCGACCACGTCGTAGGCCGGTCCGAGAGCATCAATCACGCGAAGCGCGTTACGCCCAATCGACCCGGTCGACCCTAAGATGGCGATTCTTCGTGACATTGATAGAAGCTTGGTGCAATCCTCTCCGCTCTCACGCGAGCAGACACGCGCCACCCTGAGATTTCATCCGGCCGTAACGCCGGGGTAAGAAGGACCAGCCATCAGCCCCTGAACAAGACCGCCGCCAACGAGATCAGCAACGATCTCCACGGCCCCGTTGGGCGATAATCCCGATAGTATGATAAGGATGGGCAAACTGTCAAGGCCGAAAGACCTGCTGGATGTGTCCTGAGGATTTCGTGGATGCCCGTGCCTGGAGCCAAAACCACTTCAACTGCCCCGGACACCGCTACAGGTTGTCCCATAACACGAGCCGATCTCGGACCTTCCGACTACTTCTTTGCCTTGAATTCCCCGGCCAGAGCGCACCTTCAGCCGTTCCACACGACCAGAGGATGGACCCATTTCGGCGATCCCAAGCAGGCAGTGGACACCGACCGCCGTGAAATCCAAGCGGAAGGAACACAAGCCCAGCCAACACTCAAGAAGCGATCCTCCAGGCTCGACACTACGGCCGTCCGCGATTTTACCGGCCCTTGAAGTCGCGGTCCGCCGAGTTCTTCGAACGCATGGCGGAACGAGACAGCACTTCTCCGCTCGAAACGATGCTCGCACTGCAGACATGTGCGACTGACGGGAGACCGCTGTTTGACCTCTCTTTGTTCACACTTGTTGTTCGACCTGAACGTGTGAGATGCCGATACCTGCGAAGTGTGACAAGAGGCCGGAGTGTCGCGGCTTCATTCTGCCGCTCAGATGCAAGGAGAACCTGTGTCAACCGAGCACGCAGACCATTGGACGATCAGGTACGTAGAGGGTGCGAGGGCCTCGTTGGCCTTCCCGCCGCAAACGTGTTGACCCTGGAGAGGGACTCGGATGCTTAGAGACTCCTGGATCAGCCCCGACCGGCAAGTGTATTCCTCATCTGTCGTCGTTTTCCTGCTGGCATCGCTGTTGGTGGTGGCCACCGCCGCCGGAAACGAATCTGCCCCCGCCGAGGAGGAGAATCTCTTCGACTTGTCCATCGAAGAACTGATGAACGTGGAGATCTCGTCCACCGCCACCCTGACCGCGGTCAGCACGCGTATGGCCCCCGCCACCATGACGACGATCACGCGCGAGCAGGTTCAGGCATCGGGTGCCACCAGCCTCTTCGAGTTGCTGGACATCTACGTGCCGAACCTCCAGTGGATTCGCCACCACTGGGAATCAGACCACCTGGGTCTGAGGGGCATCATCAGCGATCGCGATGACAAGTATCTTCTGCTCGTCAACGGACGCATCATGAACGAGCGGACTCATTTCGGTGCCATGAGCGAGCGGGACCTGGGCATGCTCGGCGACATCCATCATATCGATGTCATTCGCGGTCCCGGTTCCGCCCTATACGGCCCGGGGGCGGTCTCCATGGTGATTAACATCGTGACAGACAAGGCTGAGACGTTCCAGGGGATCGAAGTGAGGAGTCGAGTCGGAGCGATCGACGAATTCTACTCCACCGAGGTCAAGTACGGACGACCCTTCTCGGACAACGACGGCGGCGTGTTCGCGTACGCCGGCATTGCCCGCGTTGAGGGCGCCGATCAGGACCACGCGGCCCAGGTATGGGCCACCGACTTCCCCGATCGGGCGGATTTTGAATGGGCCCCTGACGATCCCGGCCCGGACCTGCCCGGCGAGGGCTACCACGCCGGAGATACCTTCAACGAATCGGCCGTCCCGCGGCTGGGCGAGACGCATCGCAACCTGAC
>CAZGRF010000678.1:0-2324 GCA_964527825.1 uncultured Pirellulales bacterium | reverse complement strand
GAGAGCGTGGAAGCGTAGACGCGATGTTCGGCCAAGCGGGCATTCGGCCTTCTCTGTCAGTCTAGACCCATCTACGCACCTACGTTTCTACGCATCCACCCTCCCTGCCGTCTTCGGTCCTCCGTCCTCCGGCTTGTCTATCTTCCGGGGTAGGCCAGCTTGTAGCTATCCTCGGCCCGTCCCGTACCGACAGACCCATCGACGAAGACAATATTGGCGACCCCTGAATTCAGATCGCCGCCATTGGTTTCGTGATACGTCGCCAGACAGTCGATCGGATTGCCGGGCTGGATCCAGAGGATGTTGTTGTTCAGCGCGAAGTTGCTGAGATCCGGTATGGTCCAGCAATTTTCCTCAGAGAAGAATATCACCTGGGACGGATACTTGACTTCGGTAGACCTCCTTGCCCCTCCGTCGGTGCCCGAGCCGAGATAATGGTTCATGCTATAGCTGTACTGCGGATCGATGGGGATCGACGGATCGTGCTGGGGATGATCGGCGCCCATGCTGAGCGCCAATCCATAGAACGTCGGACACATGTGGACGTCCATGTCCTTCAGATAGAACCACAGCACCCCGTCGGCCTCACGGGAGGCATCATGCCAGTTGCACGGAACGAGGAGCTCGGTTTCGACGAACAACCACGTCTGCGGATCGGGGAATTTCTCGTCGTTATCGCCCAGGTACATCCTCCCGGCGATCCCGTATTGCCGAAGGTTCGACCTGCATGCCATTTCCCTCGCCTGCTTTTTCACCCTTTGCAGTGCCGGCATCAAGACGGCCATCAGTATCGCGATGATTGCGATTACGACCAGCAGTTCGATAAGTGTGAAAGCTCTCCTCTTCATGGTGTGGTCCCCTATTGGCCGGGATTTGCCGTGTGGCTTCATGGATGGTGCTCCTGCGCGCTGTATACCTTATGATACACTATGTCCCATCGAGTTTCAACGGTTCTCGGTGTCAATTCGGCCCCGTTTGCTTCCTGAACGCCGCTCGCGGATCTCATGGCCGAACCGAAATGAGTGCGTCCCCGGAATTCGCGCAGGTCGCCTACACGGAGCCCATGGGCTGCCGCGGCAGGTGTGAATGCCTATTTCCGAGCCCCATGCTTTCGCAGCAGATTGGCGATGTCCTCATACTCCATCGCAACGACGATCTCCGCGGACGTGCGGCCTGTGTCACTGATGAGATTGGCGTCGGCTCCTTTGGCCAGTAGAAGCTCAACGAGGTCGGCGTAGCCGAAGTAGCAAGCCCAGTGCAAAGGCGCATACCCGAGCCAATCCTTCTCATTGACGTCCCTGCCTGCATCCAGCAGTCCATTGATCTTGTCTACATCATGATCCCGCACATATTGGTGCAGCATCTTGACATAATCCTGCGGGTCCTCATTCGGATCATATTCGAAGGCGCCCAGGTCAGGGGCTTTGCCAACGTAAGGTATGTTGACGTCGGCGCCGGCATCAACGGCGGCACTGCCCGGAGCAAGCCTCAGAAAGTTGCTCCAGGGTATGGAGCCATCCGGATTACGCGGGGCTGACATGTCGCTGTCATCAACAGTCACGAAGTCTTGTTCCGTCAGCGTAACGTTCACGGAGGGGTCCCAACTGTTGGATTCGCTGTCAACTTGCTCCGAAATACGATCATACTGTCCTCGATAGGACAGGTTGTTCCTGAGTACAGTGTTCTTAACTGCCGCAGGAGGATTATAGAAGACGAAGTTGACGCGATTGCCCGAGGCGGTGCAGCCATAGAGCGCCACGCCCGTTTCGTTTCCATTGAGGTTGAAGCCTCCCAGATGATGATTCCACGCCACACAGTTGACTAGGACATGCCTTCCTCTTCCACGTCCCAGTTTGAAACCATTGCCGTTCCCTGTGAAGAAAGGGTAGTCCCAGAGATTCTCGCCGTTGCGCCAGGCGTAACATCGCTCTAATCGTACAGACTCGCCCATATCCCAGAAATCGTATCCGTCATCTGCATTGTTCCATGACCTGTTGCCTATCAGGACGTTACCTTTCCCGGCCGAAAACTTGACCTCGAATCCGTCAGCGTTCTCGCCGTTTCCGAGGAAATCAAAATTGCGATATGCATCGCAATCAAGGATGAGATTCTGTAACGCTCCATTTGAGACAGCAATTCCTGTCCGGCCGGTGGAGTGAGAAACAACTTGTTCTATGATATTGTGATGCGCTCCCGCACTTGTAATACTCATCCCTTCCGTGCCGGCTCTGGTGATGACAATTCCCTTCATGTGCCAATAGGCACCTGTGATGACAAATCCGACGCCCGGTGCAGTGGAAAAGTCAAAGACAGGGACTTCCCCG
>CAZGRF010000677.1:0-2331 GCA_964527825.1 uncultured Pirellulales bacterium | reverse complement strand
CACTATCTACCCTTCCGGACTATGTCTTGTATCGGCTTGTCGGCCTAGTATTTCCGGCAAAATGCGAAAAGCGGCACCGACATAGTGTTAACTCCTTTCATCAGCCCCGTGTAGGGGGAAAGGAGACTACCGTGAAATGTATCATCGACAATCAAATAGCCCTGTCGCGAGCGCCGGAAGGCCCTCTTGCGGCACATATCGGGCCGTTTGCAAGATCACTGAATGAACAGGGATATTCCCTGGTGTCGATTCAACGTCAGGTTCTGCTTGCTACGTGTTTTAGCCGATGGCTTAAACAGGAGAGTGTTGCATTGCGCTGCATCACCTCCGACCACCCGCCGCAGTATTTGCAATACCGCGGTCGGCAGCTGCGGCCGAACCAGGGCGATGCTGCTGCGCTCAAGCATCTGCTCGAGTTCCTGCGGTCGGAGCAGGTGATTCCCGTCGCAAGGGTGTCAGCACCCCTACTGACTCCGGCGGAGCGCTTTGCGCAAGTTTACGAGCATCACCTGCGCGAAGCGCGCGGCCTGGCTAAAGCGACGATCGTCAACTACGTTCCGTTCATCCGCAGTTTTCTCAAGGATCGTTTCGGCGACGGACCAATCACGCTGTCACGCCTGTGTGCCAGCGACATTGTGGGATTTGTACAGCGTCAGGCGCCGCAGTTGCACCCCAAACGAGCGAAGCTTCTGACCACTGCGCTGCGCTCTTTCCTGCAGTATGTGCGCTATCGCGGCAAGGCAAAGCTGGATTTAGCTGCGGCCGTGCCAGTCGTGGCCAACTGGTCGATGTCATCGATTCCCCGAGCGATCGCGGCAGACCAAGTTCGTCAATTGCTGGCCAGCATCGACCGGGGCACCGCGATGGGACGTCGTGATTACGCCATCTTGCTCCTGCTCGCCCGACTGGGTTTGCGTTCGGGTGAAGTGGCGTTTCTCGAGCTCGATGACATTGACTGGAACGCGGGACAGTTGAATGTTCGCGGCAAGAGTGGCCAGCGCAGCGAGCTCCCCTTGCCAGCAGATGTTGGTAAAGCGATCGCCACGTATCTGCGGCGGGGACGACCACAAAGTACCAGTCGGCGTGTATTTTTGCGTGCCAAAGCCCCCATCCGCGGTTTTCGAGGGGCCAGTGGCGTTGGATCAATTGTTCGGCATCGCCTCCAGCGCGCCGGCATTGATGCTCCCACCCACGGAGCACATCAGTTTCGGCACGGATTAGCGACCGAGCTGTTGCATCAGGGCGCTTCTCTCGGGGAGATCGGCGACTTGTTGGGTCACCACAATCCCCAGACCACGATGATCTACACGAAAGTGGATCTCGACGCTCTGCGAACACTCGCTTTGCCGTGGCCGGGAGGTGTGCGATGAACACACTCCGAGAAGCTGTTCGCGAGTACCTGGACATGCGGCGCAGCCTGGGATTCAAGCTGCTGGAGGCAGGCAAAGGGTTGATCGATTTCGTTACCTTTCTGGAGCAGCACAACGCTCCCTACATCACGCAGGCGTTGGTGCTTGCCTGGGCTCAACAACCTGCCAATGTTCAACCGGCGTGGTGGGCTCAACGGCTGAGTTTTGTACGCGGATTCGCACGTTATCGCAGCGCTACTGATCGGCGCACCCAGATTCCGCCGCAGGGCTTGTTGCCCTTCCAACCGAAGCGAGCGCGACCTTATCTGTACTCCGATGAAGAAATCCGCAAGCTGCTTCGGGCCGCTCTCAGGATGCCCTGTCGCTATGAGCGCGGAAAGCTGCGACCGTGGGTCTATTACTCTCTGTTCGGACTCTTGAGGGTTTCGGGTCTGCGGCTCAGCGAAGCACGTAACCTCGAGCTTCAGGATGTCGATCTGAAGACGGCGGTGCTAACGATCCGCGGCGCCAAGTTCGGCAAAACGCGGCTGGTGCCTTTGCATGCCTCGACCTGCACGGTGCTGGCAGAGTACATCGCCAGACGACAGCGCCATTGGGCAGGACGAGCGGTGTCTTCCTATTTGTTTGTCTCCAGCCGGGGCAATCGTTTGGATGGTGGAGACATTCATCGAACGTTCTATGCGTTGTCTCGGCAGATCGGCCTGCGGGGCACATCCGCCAGTTGTGGCCCTCGTCTGCATGACATGCGTCACCGCTTCGCGACAAACACCCTCGTGCAATGGTACCGGTCCGGTCAGGACCCCGAGCGACGACTGCCCCTGTTGTCCGCCTACCTCGGCCATGTGCACGTGGCTGACACACAGTGGTATTTGGAGAGCTCTCCGGAGCTAATGCGCGAGGCGATGCAACGGCTGCAGCAGTGCTGGGAGGGGCGGCCATGAACACCCCCATCGGCTTGGCG
>CAZGRF010000676.1:0-2331 GCA_964527825.1 uncultured Pirellulales bacterium | reverse complement strand
TGTAATCAGTGTGCGATCGCGGCGGCCTGTCCCTCGCAGGCTTTCAAACGTGTCCTCGCCAACAGCCCATATATACTCAAGACTGTGGATCATGCCTAATGCTTTGTCTGCGCCGCCATATCCCCATCGCGTTGGTCACCCTCTTCGCATTGAGCGTAGTGGCCTCGGGGCTGGAGCGCTTTCCGCCGCCGGAGTTTGAGACGGACTATGTGCGTCCCACCACGACGACGCCTCATCCGCGTCAGGACGTGTGGGAATGGATTGACGCCGGCGTTCTCGCCGCGGCGCTAGCCCTAGCCTCGTATCTGATCCTGCGCAGGCGCTCGCGCAAGAGCATCTTCGCCCTGATGTTGTTCTCGCTGGCCTACTTCGGGTTCTTTCGCAAAGGTTGCGTTTGTTCCATCGGCGCGATCCAGAACGTTGCCCTTACGGCGACTGATCCGGCGTACGCGATTCCTATCGTCGTGTTGGTCTTCTTCACGCTGCCGCTGGTCTTCACGCTGTTCTTCGGGCGAGCGTTCTGCGGGGCGGTCTGTCCCCTGGGGGCGATTCAGGACGCCGTGCTGATCCGTCCGATCAAGGTGCCTCGGTGGCTGGAGAGCGGGTTGCGGCTGATAGCCTACATCTATTTGGGTGCGGCCGTGCTTTTTGCCGCTTTGGGCGCGTCCTTTATCATCTGCCAGTACGATCCCTTTGTTGCCTTCTGGCGCTTCGGCGGCAACTGGAACATCCTGGTCTTTGGCGGGTGTCTGTTGTTGATCGGCCTGTTTGTGGGGCGACCCTACTGCCGGTTTCTCTGTCCGTACGGCGTCGTGCTCAGGCAGCTTTCGCGGCTGTCGAAGTGGCGCGTGACGATCACTCCGAACGACTGCATCAAGTGCCGGCTTTGTGAAGATGCCTGTCCTTTCGGGGCAATTCGAGAGCCGACGGAGCAGTGGCCCGGCAAAGAGTACAAGATCGCCAAACTGCGCTTGGCGTTTTTGCTTGTTCTGCTTCCCGTCCTGGTCATTGCAGGCGGATGGGGCGGCTACCTGCTGCGCGGATCGCTGGCCCGGATGCACCCACAGGTGCGCTTGGCTGAGCGTGTGTCTCAGGAAGAGGCGGGGCAGGTTGAGGGGACCACCGACGCCAGCGATGCGTTCCGCACGACCGGCAGGTCCGGCCAGGAGCTCTACGATGAGGCCGCGCATATCGGTGACAGGTTTGCCATTGGCGGCGTTGTGCTCGGCGCCTTTGTCGGGCTTGTAGTCGGGGGCAAGCTGCTGGCCCTGTCCGTCCGGCGTCGCCGCACCGACTATGAGGCGGACCGGGCAAGCTGTCTTGCGTGTGGGCGGTGTTATGCGTATTGCCCTAAGGAGCACGAGCGACAGAAACGGAGAAGAAAGGGGGCCGTGACGCGGGCATGACGGACGCCACGCGACAACCTGCGGCAGCCGAAAGGGGCGTGGCCTGCAAAGCCGCCTACGCGACAGCGAAGGTGGCTGGCGTCTTCGCGCTCATCTTCCTTGGTTTGCTTGTGGCCAACTTCGTTGGCACGAGCGTCATCGGGCCTCGGCGCGAGAACCGACTGACCGCGATGAAGGCTCAGCTTCGCCAGGAGCCAACCGACGAGACCTTGCTGTCCGATATCCGCAAGTTGGATCTGAAGACAAGGCAAAACAGGCTTTGGAGACTCGAGTTTGCCCGCAAGAGCAGCTACGCCTTGTTAGGCAGTGTGCTCCTGCTCTTGATTACCACCAAGCTGGCGGCCCTGCTCCAGAAGCAGCCTCCCATGCCGCAGTACGTTCAAGACAGAGGCGATGAGCAGATTAGAGAAGCGCGACGCGCGCGGTGGGTCATTGTGGGGAGCGTGCTTGCGGCCGTTGCGGCAGGTGTCTTGCTGGTCGAGATTCAGGGGCCGCTGGCCTTTGTACAGGCCGAGGATGCCGCGCCGTCCTACGCGACCATGGAACAGAAGAGCCGGCAGTGGCACCGCTTCCGAGGTCTCGGCGGCTCGGGGGGCAGTGCGCTGACGAACATCCCGACTCACTGGAACGGTACCACAGGTGACGGGATTCGGTGGAAGACGGCGGTGCCGTTGCCGGGTAACAATTCTCCGGTCGTCTGGGAGAGTCGCGTTTTCCTGTCCGGCGCAACAGAGGAGAAACGCGAGGTGTATTGCTTCGACGCCGACTCAGGCCGGCTTCTCTGGAGGGGTGAAGTACCTGTGAGTCCGGCGGTGGCGGAGGCCGAGATCGAGGTTATGGAGGAGACGGGCTACTGCGCCTCGACCACGGCGACCGACGGTCGGCGGGTCTATGCGATCTTCGCGACGGGGGATGTAGTTGCCTT
>CAZGRF010000675.1:0-2331 GCA_964527825.1 uncultured Pirellulales bacterium | reverse complement strand
GGTCAAGAAATGCGTCTACGGGAAAGACGCCGAGAAGCCGCATCTGGCCACCAGCCTGACTAAGGCCATCGACGAAGTGGTGCAGGTGGACTTCCGCGTGCACGGTTGTCCCATCGACCGCAAGGAATTCACCTACATCGTACGGTGTCTGCTGCTGGGCAAGACGCCGGAGATTCCCGAGTATCCCGTCTGCGTCGAATGCAAGGCCAAGGGCAATCCGTGTCTGTGGGAGTACGGGCAGGTCTGCCTGGGCCCGATCATCCGGGCCGGCTGCGGCGCCCGCTGTCCCTCGAACGGCTTTCGGTGCTTTGGCTGTCGAGGGTACGTCGACGATCCGAACGTGGACGCCGCCAAGGACGTCATCGAGAAGTATGGCCTGAGCGTCGACCAACTAAAGACGAAGATGGTTCTCTTCGGGAGCATGCAGGAGCCGACGATCTATGAGTAAGACAGTCAACATAAACGTTCACCACGTCACGCGCGTCGAAGGGCACGGGAACATCGTTGTCAACGCCACCGACGGCAAGGTCGAGAAGGTCGAATGGCAGGTGCCCGAAGCCCCGCGCTTCTTCGAGGCGATGGTGCGCGGACGCAGCTATGAGGATATCCAGACGATTGTCAGCCGGATCTGCGGTATCTGCTCGATCACGCACTCGCTGGCGGCTACCAAGGCGGTCGAGAACGCGATGGGGATCGAGGTCTCCGAGCAGGCCGACACCGTGCGCGTCCTGATGCACTACTCCGAGCAGTTGCAGAGTCACGTGCTGCACGTCGGCTATCTGGTGGCGCCGGATCTCTTCGGCATGCCGTCGGTCGTGCCGCTGGTGGGCAAGGCGCCCGATGCGGTCAAGACGATCATCGGCCTGCATCGCCTGGCGAACGAATGGTCCGACCTGATTGCGGGCCGCACGACCCACCCCGTGACGCTGAAGCCGGGCGGTCTGACCAGAATCCCGACGGCCAAGCAGTTTCGCGAATTGCAGGACCGGCTCAAGAAGAGCCTGGCCGACCTGAAGACCGTCGCTGAGGTTGTGCTGTCCGTGGCGGGCAACATGCCTGACTTCACGCGCGACACCGAGTACGTTTCGCTCAAGCAGGACAACCCATCGACGTATACGTTCTATCACGGCGACATCACTTCGACCGATTACGACGGAACGGTCGCGATCAACGACTGGAAGACGGTTGCCAACGAGCACGTCGTCGATCAGTCCACTGCCAAATGGACGAAGTGGAACCGCGATGCGTATGCGGTCGGCGCCTTGGCTCGTTTCAACAACAATGCCGAGCTGCTCTCACCGACGGCGAAGGCCGTAGCGAAGATGTTTGGGCTTGAGAAAGGCAATTGCAGCCCCTTCATGAACAACGTGGCCCAAATCGTCGAGTGTGTTCACGTCGTTGAGACCAGCATCGAGATGATCGACGCGCTTCTGACCAAGGGTCTCAAGGAGGAGCAGGTCAGAGTCAGTCCGAAGGCGGGTAAGGCCAGTGGGTGCGTCGAGGCGCCGCGCGGCATCCTGTTCCACGAATACGAGTTCGATCGCAAGGGCACTTGTGTCGGGGCTGATATATGCATCCCGACGAACCAGAACCACGCGAACATCCAGAAGGATTTCGAGAAGTTCGTGCCCGAGATCATCGACGACGACGAGGACGCGATCCGGCTGAAGCTCGAAATGCTGGTGCGCTCCTACGACCCCTGTATCTCGTGTTCGACGCACATGCTCGACGTGCAGTTTGTCAAATGAAGTGTGGAGTTTGAAGTGTGAAGTGAAGAATGGGACTTAAGACTTCAAACTTGAAACTCCGAGCTCCAATCGTTGTGCTCGGTCTCGGCAATCCGCTGATGGCGGACGAGGGGATCGGTGCATACCTGATCGAGCGGCTGCGCGAACGCGGCAGTCGGTATCCGGGGATTGATTTCATCGACGCCGGGACGGGCGGAATGTCAGTATTGCACCGGATCGAGGGCCGACGCAAGGCGGTCTTCATCGACTGTGCGTTCATGGGTTTGGAGCCGGGCGCGATCAGGCGTTTTGTGCCCGATGAGGTTCGCAGTGCCAAGGTGCTGGCGCATCAATCCTTGCATGAGGCGGACCTTTTGCGTATTCTGGCGCTGGCCGAACAGCTCGGTCAGTGCCCCAAAGAGGTCGTCATTTTCGGCATAGAGCCCCAGGCGGTGGAGCCAGGACAGGGGCTCAGCGACGTGTTGGTGGACGAGGTCGAGCGATATCTCTCAGAAATCGAGGCGGAACTCCGTAGCGATGATCGACGATAATCAATCATCAATAAGCAATCCAAGGAGCGACAATGGGACTGGGCAGGATTCTA
>CAZGRF010000674.1:0-2333 GCA_964527825.1 uncultured Pirellulales bacterium | reverse complement strand
GCGAAGTCCTGGAAGACGGAGGAGGCGAAGAACGAACCGGGTACAGGGCCCTCGGCCCACTCAACCGAAAGATAGCGGTGGAACTTGTCCTCATAGGGATTGACCTCGAAGCGCGCCTTGTCCTCGTTGTGCCAGATGTGGATGCCGGCCTTGTGGGCCAGGGCCTCAAGCAGCGTCGATTTGCCCGTGCCGTTCTCGCCGACGAACAGCGTCACCGGCGTATCGAAGCTAAGCCGGCTGCTCCTGCGGAAGATGTCGAGATTGAAAGGATAGCGCTGTCGCGTCGGGTAGCGGTCCGGGTGAAACACAACACTCTTTAAGTGCATCAAGATACCTCTCGGGTCAGCTCGGACGTTCTCTACACGAGCCGCCATCATACACAGGCCGTTTGTGGTTGGAAAGAGAGATCGCGTGCGGGACGGCTGCGGTGCCGGGAGGAGGACTAGATGAGGATTTCTACCAGTTCGGCGGGCTCCATCCTGAAGGCCGATCCCCTTCCCTGGAAAAATCCGTGGGCGGCGATCATGTGCAGGCTCAGGTCCGACCATCGAACCGTCTGGTTCGTTCGGGCAAGCCGGACAATCGTGACGCGCTTGCAGAATCGCTCCTCGTGTGGCCAGGGACATGGTATCAGCCCGCGGGCCTCGTCCACCCTTGCCTCGCGCTCGGCATCGACCTGTACCCAGTTTCCCAGGCCCTTCTCCGCCACGGCCGTGATCTCCTTCATGCGAGCCACGAGCCGTTCGACGGTGACACCGAGTGCAAACAGCTCCGTAGCATCGGCTTCGATAATCTCCGAGACGTGACGCGGATCGTTCCCCATGAAGCTGCCGGCCGCCAGCTCGGACGATCTGAGGATTCCCTCCAGCTTCTGCATGTCAGGCGACTGTTTCATAGGACCAGCTCCGTTGGTGTGAAGCGCGCCTCGTGAAGCGTGAAGCGAGTCTGTTGGCCACTGCTTCACGATCGACGCTTCACTACGCGAACTTGTCGTAGAATATCTTCTCTTCTTTCATCCCGAGTTCGACCAGGACTTTGACGGAGGCGTCGATCATGCCGGGACTGCCACACAGATACGCCTCACTCTCGGACGCGTTCTTCACCTCTCGCTTGACCGCCTCCGTAACCAAACCGGCCTGTCCATCCCAGGCCTGTCCTTCTTCGGGCCGGGCCACTACGGGCACGTACCTAAAAGACGCCAGCTCCGATTCGAGCCGGCGCATCTGTTCGGTCAGGAACAACTCATCGACCCGGTTGGCGCCGAAGTAGTACGTCGCCTTGCGCTGGTTCGCACTGTTCTTCATCTGATGCAGGATACACTTGATCGGCGCCATCCCGGACCCACCTGCGATGAAAATGATAGGGGCCTGGGTTTCGGAGAGCCGGAACTCGCCATAGGGTCCGTTGATCTTCACCTCGTCACCTTCTTTGAGATATTCAAAGCAGTACGTTGTGCAGATCCCGCCCGGGACGAGGCGAATGATCAAGTCGATGACGCCTTTCTCGGCAGGGTCGGAGGCGATCGAGTAGGCCCGGTAGACTTCCCGCGTGCCCTTCTCGTAGGCAGGCGCGCGCAACTGCACGTACTGGCCCGGCACGTAGTCTATCGTCGCCGGCTGGACGAGCTCGAACCGAAACAGCTTGATGTCGTGCGTAAGGTCGACGATCTTGGCGCAGCGACACGCATACTCCTGAATAGCCAGCAACTCGGCCGGGACCTCGATCTGCATGTCATTCCTGACCTTGACCTGGCACGAGAGCCTGACACTCGATTCTCGTTCCTGCTTGTCGAGGTAAGGCTCTTCGGTCGGCAGCAGGGAGCCGCCCCCTTTGAGGACCTTGAGTTTGCACAGCCCGCACGTCCCCCGGCCGCCACAGGCACTGGGGATGAAAATCTTCTCCTCCGCCAGCAGCGAAAGCAGACTCTTGCCCCCCTGCGCTGTCAACTGCTTGTCCTTGTTGATCGTGACCTGGCATGGACCGTAATTGGCAAGGTAGTGCTCGGAGACCACCAGTACCGCGGCCAAGACCCCTCCGATGGAGCTGACGACAAAGACGGCGATGAGTATGGAGAGGACCATTGGCCTCCTTCAAGTTGCGCCGGTGCTACTGCCCCTGCAGCACGCCTGTGAAACCGATGAACGCCAGCGCCATCAGACCGGCGATAACCAGCGTGATGCCGGGACCCTGTAGGCCGCGCGGAATGCGCTCGGTGGCCAGCTTTTGTCGAATACCTGCCATGGCCATGATCGCCAGGAACCAGCCAATGCCGCTGCCGAGGCCGTAGCCGATGGTGACGATGAAGCTGTAGTCGCGGATCACCATGAAAAGGC
>CAZGRF010000673.1:0-2334 GCA_964527825.1 uncultured Pirellulales bacterium | reverse complement strand
AGGCGCTGATCGCGCGATTCCCTGCCGCCTATGGGAGCCGGGCCAGTCGTCAAGCTGTCGAGCCGCTGCCCTAAGTGGCGCGTCGCGGTCGATGGCACCGAGGCAGGACGATGCCGTCCGTGCCTCTGAGCGTCTCGCTTCGGCCCAGCGCTTCAGGTCCGTGCGGGGAATCCCTTCATCATTGTAGGCCACGTGGGTGTGCGCCTCCATGTTCCGCAGGACGCACACGCCTGTGGGCCGGCGCGGCGAACGCGCCAGATCGACGCCGACGACAACGGTCCCTCTTCGGCTCACCACGCGTGGTTGTCTCCGTCGTTTTCCCATTGCTTCCGCTACTTCTTCAGCAGCTCTCGCAACAGCTCGTTGGTCGTTCGCTGCTCGCGCAGAAGCAAGGAGATCTTGTAGGCCGTGCTGACAAGCACGATCAGGGCCGCAACCGCCAACACTAAGTAGAATTCTCTCATACTTCACTATCCCTTCGCCCAGCACTGAATAAGGACCATGTGCATCTGAAATAGGTTCCGTCCTGCTCCACGCTAATCTGCTGTCGTCCTGTCCTTCGAACACAGTCTCAGGAAGGTGGAATAAGGCTTCCTGCCCTTCCTTCCCAGATCAGGCGAGGATAGTCATTCCCCTCGTCAACGACCCAATTGGCGTTTCCTCCCCAACCGCAACTCTGAAGAACCTGCGTGTTCATCAACTCTTGCGTAGTCAGCCCTGTTCCACCATCGCTAGTGGTCGCGCCACTGACCTCGACGTCCCACAGCGCGTGTGTAATAGAACCGCCTTCGTTGAGGCCGACCAAACCGGACGGATGCGATGAGCGGATAGAACAGCTGGCATAACACGTGCGGATCGTGCCGGTCGTGTTCTCCGCAACCAGTCCCCCATCAAGCTTGCGGTCGGCACGACCATCCCAATCTTGAACCAGGCCTTGGGCGTAGCAGTTTTCAACGATGCCCGCGTTCCGGCCCACAAGGCCGCCAAGATATCCGTACCACCGCAGCCTCCCTTGACTGTAGCACTCGTGGATATGTCCTTCGTTGATGGCACAGAGCATGCCGGCGACAGCCTGCTCGTTCTTGGGGCCTCCGATAGACAGGTTCGTCAGACCAAGGTCCCTTACAGCCCCGGTCGCTCCAATCCGCCCGAACAGCCCCAGAGTCACAGTGTCATTCCCATCGACCCACCCGGCTTGGAAAGTCAGGTTTCGGATGATATGGCCGTTCCCGTCGAAAACGCCGTCAAAAGCTGTGCCTGAAGACTCAGCTTGTCCGATCAGTGATTCCTCGTAGACGCGCCAGGACATATCGAGATCGGTGATGAACCTGAAATGCTTGTCCCACAACTGCGTCTGGCAAGCCAAGCAATCGAGCTGGCCTGCAGTAAGGGCCAGGTATGGGTCGTTCCGTCCGCCTGTGCCGGGGTTCGCAGTCCAATCGTATGCGCCCAGGCTTACGACCAAATCCACCGCCGCACCCGGCGGCAGTTCGGGGCGCGGGCGAGCGAGAATCACGCCCCCGCGCGCAACGGCAGGATCGTAATCGTACACGATGTCGGCGACCCCGACGCCAGCCGCTTCGAGCCTCACGGCAGCCTCCGGCACGGTCCAGCCACGTACGTGGGGAATCGTCTTCAACACCGTCCAGGTCAACTGGGGGTAGCCGTTTTCAGGCATGAACCACGGGATTCTGAAGCCGTTATTGCCAAGACCCCAGAACTCCCACCCGACAAAGTTGGCGGGGGCTTTCATCTGATCGCTAGTCAGCCGTATGCCGACTCCGTTATCAGGCCCCGTTGAAAAATAACACGCCGTCACTGCCTCGAAGGAATTGCCTCCCACCAGTCCCCCTTTGGCCGGCGCTGTACCGCTGACTTGGCAGGCGGCATAGCAATGACTTATGGTCCCGCGCGCGAGTCCTACCAAGCCACCCGCATCCTCCCCGCCGGACACCGTGCCAGATGCATGGCAGTCTCGAATATCTCCGTTATTCCTGCCAATCAAGCCGCCGCTCCATTTGCCTGAGACCGTACAGGTACTGTCGCACTCCTCGACACTGCCCGAGTTCTCTCCGACCAACCCTCCAGCGTCATACTGTGCCGATATGGTCCCACTGGCAGAACACTGAAAGGCCATCCCACCATTGTATCCGGCCAATCCCCCCGCAAGCCAATCTCCAGATACAGTCCCGCTGATAGTGCAGCCGACGACTATGCCGTAGTTTACAGCACATATCATGCCAGCATACACTCCGTTGATCGCGCATATTTCCGCGTCTTCAAGAATGAGGTGCTTGACCTCTCCCCTATATCCAATCCACCTAAACAGGCCTG
>CAZGRF010000672.1:368-2336 GCA_964527825.1 uncultured Pirellulales bacterium | reverse complement strand
TTGCTACGCAGCCGCATGGAAGCTCTGCCGACGTTGTATCGTGTGGCCGGCCACCATCCCAAGGTCGGTACGATCGACCTGGAAGACGCCCTGCTAGGCGGTAGTGTGACAGTGCATGACCAGTTGATGTCCGAGAACATGCAGAACAATGCGTTCCTAACGGCACGCGCGTTTGCGGCAGGGCGCTTTCACTTTATCGAGATGGCGGGCCCGCCGCTAGGTCCACGGATGGGCAAAGAGGCCATCGATTTCCTGCGCTCCTGCGGCATGAAGTTCATGCGTGAAGGCCTTCGAAAAGACGCTCACAAATTCGGGTGGCTGTGGCAGTGGATGGAGGACTGGCAGGCCCATTGGCGGCCGCCACGGCTGAGTAACACCGACGGCGACGAGCTGTTGTGGCACACCGCTTCTTTCTCCGTAGCCGATCCGGAGTCTGTGCGTCAGGCCCTGCGGCAGCGGCAGGACGTCGAGTACGACGACCGGGAAGATGAATTCACTTGGATCAAGAAGACCGGCCCCGGGGCCAAGGCGTTGGGTGGCCCCGTCACCCTCGCCAGAATCGAGTTTGTGGGTGATGAATTGGTACTGTCCGTCAACTCGGCCAAGCGCTTCACAACGGCACGCCAGTGGCTGGAAAAGCTACCGGGCGTGACGTTCAAAAGCGTTACGACGCGGCGCTGGGATGAAGCTGAAGAGAGCCGTCCGCTGGACGAGAGGATCTCCCCGCCCGAGCCCGTGGCGATGACACCGGAGCTGGTGGCCGCTCTGCAAGAGAGGATGAACCAGTACTATTTGGATTGGGTGGACACGCCGCTGCCGGCACTGGCCGGTAAGACGCCGCGCCAGGCCTGTCGCAATGAGGCAGGACGCCAAGAAGTTTTGATGCTGATTCGTACGATGCCTGACCCGGTTGGTCCGGGCGGAATCCGAGCTCCTCGTGAGGCCATGCTGCGCGAACTCGGTCTGGGAGAAGAACCTTTGCCACCACCGCCAGCGCAACTCGAGAGACCTCAAACGCCTATACCTATAGACGACGTTCCGGCAAAGCCGAAGGTGCCGCGCAACGCCCCGTGTCCCTGCGGCAGCGGCAGGAAGTACAAGAAGTGTTGTGGCCGACAACCGAACGGGCAGCCGTCCCTCCCATGAGGTATCGTGATGCCAGAGAGACTCCATTTCTTGTTTGTCTGCCACGCCAACATGGACCGAAGCCCGACTGCTGAAGCCGTGTGCGCCAGGATCGCGAAGGAGAACAGCCTGGACATCGAGGCGAGTTCAGCGTGCCTGTCACGTGGCGCCGATCGGCCCGTGACCAAGGAAATGGCGGGCCTGGCGGAGGGCGCCAATGGCGCAGCGGTGTTCGATTGCCAAGGAGGGAAGCCGGAGTCTGCGGTCGGGTGCAGCCAGATAGTGGCCGTTCCAACTCACCGCTCGGACTATAATGGCTTCCCACGCGTTCCTACAGAGACATCAGAAGGTAAGAGCGCGGAGTGATGCTTGCAGCAAAACCTATGGGAATGGTAGATTTGGTGTTGCCAGGATGGCTGGGCTATCCGGCAGCAGCGGCTTGGTGGGCTCTTGAAGCCCTGTCGGGGGGCTATCTGAGGGTTCAGGTGAATAAGTTGACGCTTCTGGACAACGCCGTGCAGGGTTTCGGGGGTATCGCGACGCGAGGCCGGGTTGGTGACGCTAGCCGACGGCAGCGGCTTGTCACAGGGTGTGGCCTCGACGGTGAACGTCGGCGTCTGTTTGGCGTAGGCGGAGACGCCGTCGAAGCCGTAACCGGAGCCAAACAGGGGAGAACTTGGGCACAACCTCGACTTCAAGTTGGCACGCGATGCGGCGGCCGGGCAGTCCTTACAAGAACCTACGGGGGCAGGCGGGTGGGTCAAAAGTGGGTCAGTCGTCACTTGGTAGCCACTTGTCAGTGAGTGGTTACTGACTTGTTAACCACTTGTATTCCTCGAAAAT
>CAZGRF010000672.1:0-358 GCA_964527825.1 uncultured Pirellulales bacterium | reverse complement strand
TCCTCGATTTACGCCCAAAATCGCGTTATAACCAATTGTGAGTGCTGAACTTGCGCGCCGACTAATGGACTGAAAATCCGTGTGTCGGCGGTTCAAATCCGCCCCTGCCCATTCTGACCCGCAGGCGGCCTACGCGGACACGCCGCAGTACGATCCGGTGGCCGTCGCCCATTCTACGGAGAGTCTCTCTGACAGTGTGGCTTTCTACGATCTGCCGATGAACTGGTGGAAACGGGTACGGACCAACAATCCGCAGGAACGACTCATCCGCACGCTGCGTCTGCGGCCCATGGGATGTTTCTGCGATGAGCCGGCCATCGAGAGAGCCGTCTTTGGCCAACTCCTCCGAAGACACAAA
>CAZGRF010000671.1:0-2347 GCA_964527825.1 uncultured Pirellulales bacterium | reverse complement strand
GGAACGGCCCGGCGTCGGGGTTCAGCGCGCGCAGCCTGGCGATCCACTTGGCCGGCTCCCAGTAGGTGACGCGCGGATCGGTCAGCCCGGCGACGGCGAGGACCGGCGGGTAGGGCTTTTCCGAAACGTTGTCATAGGGCGAATAGGCGGCGATGGTCTCGTAGTCCTCCTTCGAGGCGACCGGAATGTGTCCAACTTCCCACGATTTGATCGTGTGTATGCATGCCGGGATGGTCTGAGATGTGCGCATGCACGATTCGGTCACCAAACGGCTGTAACTGCGATGCCTTGATTCGAGCAATGCGCATGTGAGCAATATCGAGATTCAAGCCCACGTTTGTCAAGGGACACGTAGTCTTACCAGAGCTTTGGAGATAAAGCATTGCTAGCTTATGGCGGGCGGGCGGCGTGGAGGGGAGGGAGGAGGCTCTGGCGGACCGGGTAGCGGACGATGCGGAGCAGCTCTTCCACCGGCAGCACCGCGTAGGTGCGGTCCATGTAGATCACAACCGGGGCTGCCCCCAGTTGGGGGTGGTATTGGCGGCGGAGTCGGCGGATGCCTCGGGCCGCCAGGCGTCCGCCCGAACGGCTCAGGTAGACTTGGGCCGTGTTGAACGCCAGGCAGGTCAACGTCACGCGCCCGCGTTGAACCTCCACGTCGCGGCCCCACCGCTCCGCCTCCAGACGCCAGCCTTCCTTCAGCTCGCGATAGGTGTCGTTTTCGATGTGCCAACGGGGGCGAAACGCCTCGAACGCCGCCACGCCGCTCGACCACCGCCGCGTGCTCGCCAGCGTCCAGGGCCGGTCGTCCGGGTCGGTCGCATCGACGGGGCAGATCAAGCACGCCCACAGATAGGGGTTTTCATCTCCATACCCCCGGGCCGCTTCGACGAAACTCTCCCAACTGGTGGTCGCCTCCTGGGCCGAGATATCCAGCGTCCGCCGTTGCTTGTGCCCTTGAATCGCCCGAACGTAGCTGTGGCGACGAAAGTCCAGCATCCCTGCCCCAGCCAAACCCTCCAAATCCCGATGGATTTCGCGATCCGAGGGGAGCGGAACCAGTACGTCGATCTCATGGCGGTATTTCAACCATGCCAGCAACGGGCCGTCGGCGTACAGGGCATCCACCAGCAAAAGCTCGATACAGCCCGGACCGCCCAACTCCACGGCCTGCTCGATCAGGCTCCGCGTGACCGCCGCCTCTTTGCCCTTTTCCGAAGCCGAGCCGGTCAACAGCCGCCACGCCACGATCACCGGGCGTTCCGCCGAGACACACACCAAACAGACCAACCGCAGCCCGTCTCGCAGACCCGTCCCATCGATCGCATACACCCGGCCGCGAACCAGTTGGTGCTCGAACAACGCCCGCACGCCCAACCGCTGGACGTTCAGCCACGCCTTCTCCTCGACACGCCGCAGGGCGTCGCGGAGCGTGTCGGGATGACAAGGAAGCGACCCCGGCTGCCGGCCCGCCGGATCGCGATGACGCTCGTTGTCGCCGATCTGAATCTGCAACGGCGACCAGCCCAGGTGCAACAGCACCGCCGGCTCCCGAAACAGTTGGGCCGCCGCACCGCTCAAGGAGGGGGTCTCCAGAAAAGGCAACACGGCCACGGTTCGCAGCAGCAGGTCGTCGTCCACGCCGCGTCGCTGCCGCCGGGTGGGCAACGCATCCAGGGCGTCAAAAATCCCCAGCTCCTCGTGCAGCCCCACCAATTCGTCCAGGGGCCCACAGCCCATGGTCGTCGCCAGATCCGGCCGCTCCCCCCGCTCCAACGCGGCCACCACCCCCTCCTGATCCTGGTAGTACCAAACACGTTCCATGGCGCAACCCTCCTGATTGCGCCATTATGCCACCTTCCCCCAAGAAAACCCGCCCACCCCCCGACGCTGCTAGCAATGCTTTATCTCCAAAGCTCTGCGGGCAGGCGGTTGACGGACACGCGCCAGCGAATCTAGAATCGATTTTGACTGCCGTGAGGGATTCGCGGTCAACGTCGGTCGTTGGCCGGCTATTGGATTCGCCAAAGGGCCTTGACGACAGTAGCCTATCCTCCAAGAGTGGGGTCCGCCGCGACATGGCTGTGTTACGGGTACTCAAAGGACAGAATCCCGGGCAACTGTTCCCGTTGGACGGTGATTCGATCATCCTGGGGCGCCACCCCGACTGCGACGTCGTCCTGGAGGTCGGGGCGGTCAGCCGGCAGCACGCCCGCATCGTCCGGGCGGGCGACGACTTCTACGTCGAAGACCTCAACAGTCGCAACGGCACTTTCTTGAACGACGAGATGGTGGCAGGGCGACAACGGCTCTTGGAGAACGACCGGCTGCGGGTCTGTGACATGGA
>CAZGRF010000670.1:0-2350 GCA_964527825.1 uncultured Pirellulales bacterium | reverse complement strand
CCACGCGCGGAAAATCCGTCTGCGGGAAGACCGACGACGAGATGTGAAAGGCGCAGTACACTCCGCCAAGACACAACGACACGCCGATGAAGACAATCGCGACGGCATGCCCCGTCGCAAACCGGCCCAAGATAGAGTAACCTTCTTCCCGACTCACATGCTCACGTGTTCCCATGCTCTACTCCGCCGCCGCAGGCTGCTCGTCCATTACCCGAATCTTGGTCCTGCCCGGCAGGCCATAGGCCCCAACCGTGACGACGTTCATGCCCGGCTCGAGCCCGGCGCCTTCGACCTCGACCCAGTCGCCCTCCCGGATCCCGCGTGTGACGGGAGTGGGTACCGCCTCGTCGCCCTGCACTGTCGCCACGACCGTCTGTCCCTCGGGTGTCGTCACGACACTCTCGTTGGGAACGGCCAACCGGTCACGATATTCGGCCGCGGTGATCCGGACTCGGACAAACTGGCCCGGGCGCAGGCTCGTGTCCGGCGGCAACCTTATCAGCACGGATACCGTGTCGTCGTTTGGATCGATCTGGCGGTCGATGTAGTCCAGCCGGCTGGCCAACGTCACAGCCTGAGACTCCGGAGACGCCGTCGACGCGCCGTCCTCGATCTCAACATCCTGGCCGACATTCAGCTTGGCCGCCTGCGGCGAGGGAACGCTGGCCTTGACCATCAACCGCGTCAGGTCCGTCAACTGGGCGAGAGCGCCGCCCTGAGCCACTGTCTCGCCGACGGTGGCGTCGATCGCCATGATCGTCCCATCAAACGGAGCCGTGATCTTGAGCATTTCCAACTCGGCCCGGGCCCGGCTCAGGGCGTTGCGTGCGTCCTCAAGTTGCTGCTGAGCTTCCAGGTACAGTTTGGCGGATGTGCCCTGCACTTGCTTGAGTTTGTCCTGACGCTGGAAATTCTCTTCGGCGAATCTCGCCGTTCGCTCGGCTTGCTCCACCGCCAGACTGGCCAGACGCTCATACAGCGAGAACAGGACCTGGCCCTTCTTGACCCGATCACCTACGGCACAATGGACCTGCGTGACAATGCTTTCCCGCGGCGAGTTGATCCGCGCAGCGGCCGGAGGGGTGTCGGCGATCCCTGGATTCGCGACCACGCCACCATACGTCCACAAGTAATCGTGCAGCGTCATGCGCTGAATCTGCCCCACTTGCACGGGGACAACGGTAACGGCAGCTTCTTCCGCTTCCTCTTCACCGCCGGGGGCTTGTCGCGAGAAAAGGTAGAGTCCTGCCCCGCCGGCCAACAGGATGAGCAATCCCAGCAAGCCACTCAATTTGTTACTCATGATCTTGATCCTTCTGTAATTCGTTCCACCCGGACGAAATCTGCTGCGACCAGTCCGGCAGGTCGGCAGCGACGTGCATGGCGTCTTCGATTTGCCCCAGGGCCCTGAGGGCTTCAACGCGGGCGTCGAGGTGGTTCAAGGCCGCCGCGTTCGATTCGAGCGTCACCGCATCAACTTGCGGTTTGACGACCTCTCCCAGCTCATACATTCTCCTCATGCGGTCGGTTGCCGCCTCGCGCTCAGCAGCCAGCGTCTCGGCCACCCGCACTTTCCCGAGCGACGCCTGGTAGCCCCTTGCGGCCTGCTCCAAGTCGCTGATGATGCCCGCCTGCAACGCCTTGAACTGGGCTTCCGCGTGCGCGCGATTCGCCTCGGCGGTGGCGATAGCTCCCTGGTTCTGGTTGAATAGCGGCAGAGTCACCGACAACCCCAGCATCCACTTGTTCTCGCTCTGGTCGAACTCGTAGCCCGGCCCGATTTGGATGTCCGGGTATTGGCGGGCGATTTCCTGCTGCAAGGCGGACTGACTCGCCTGGTATTCCGCCAGCGCCGCCAGCAGGTCCGCACGGTTCAGCAGTGCCTGGCGCTGTGCCTCGGCCGGCGGCACCTCTTCAGGCAAGGTCGCGAATGCATCGAACGAGAACTCTTTGGACTCCAGCGCCTGGGCGGGAACGCCAATGACACCGGCCAGTCGGGCGCGGGCCTGGGTCTGCTGCTTGTCGGCATCCAGGACCGCCAGACGCGCTTCATCACGCAGGGCGCGGGCCTGACCGAGCTCGTTGGCCGAAATCTCTCCCAGCTCGAACATCCGCTCCAGCAGTTGAACATTATCTTCCTGAATGGCTCGACGGCTGCGCTCCAAGACAGCGGTTTGGGAGGCCCCGTACAAATCCAGCAGCGCCTCGCGCACCTGGTGGCGCAGCTCCCACGCGGTCTGGGCGATCTGCAGGCGGGCCGCCTCCGAGAGATACTGGGCCTCCGCAATGCGATAACCACGCTTGCCGGCGGTTTCGAGCGGGATATCCAGTGCGGCGTCCACAATCCACG
>CAZGRF010000669.1:0-2356 GCA_964527825.1 uncultured Pirellulales bacterium | reverse complement strand
CGCCATCAACGAAGCGCTACTACCTCGTCGACCGGAGGGCTCGGGAGTGTCCGCGAGAGACAACACGCGCGGGGGACGCTTGTTAGTCAATCCTCGCTGCTACGTGCTCAATTCTCTCAGTCTGCTCTGCTATCCGCCTCCTCAATTCCACGTGAGAGCCAACAAACCCAAATAGTTGTTGCTGATTCGGGAGAAGATGCAGACTACGCGCGGCTTCCTGAAGTACTTCCTTGTCTTCGCGCCGTAGGAATGGGAGTGGGTAATAGGCTAGTCGGATCAGCTCATCGCCAATCTCGCTGGCCTCATAGAGTAGATCGCTCTGCCGCCCGGCATCAATCATGCGGTCTGCCCGCAAGATCAGATCTCTCGCTTTCCGCGCGGCGGCCTTTATGGTTTGCTTTGCGTTCTGTAGAAAGCTCTCATCGACCGGCGGGCCACCGAGCAGGCTCTCCCGTATCTCTTCGGCGGCTTGCTTTGCTCGGGGGCATGTCCCTTCGAGAATCTGCCACGTCTCAGAGTGCCGAACATTCAACTCCGCCACTACCTCGTCGCATCCGTCTGCGAGCCTTCGGAGGGCATCTGCCACCGCGTCTTCATCTTGAAGGTAGTCAATGATGAGTTGCCTCAGCCCGGACGAAGAAACACTACACACGGACTGCAGGTAGTCTGGTCCAGGATCGAGTGACAGGGATGGCATCTCGTCTATCGCGATCAGCAAATCGACAAGGATGTTGTCGAGCCGCGGCTTCCAGTAGTACTCCGACTTGTCGTCGGTTTGAACCCCTTCCTCGGAGAGCTTCACTCCCGCCCATGCCAACACCCGTTGAATGACTTCCTCTGGGGTCGCCGGACGGGACTCCGTCAGATGCCGTACGTATGGCTTGCCTTTACAGTAGCAAACAGGCTGCGGCCCCTTCTGAACGCGAATGAAAAGGACAACACGTCCTTCCTCGCAGGCGAAGCCGGCTCTCGGTGTGACCGCTGGATTGACAGTCCCACGAGCGATTCCCTGAATCGAGTTCATGTACTTGTCCCGCTGAGAGACATCCTCGCAGTCGATGCCCACCAGTTGACCTGCGTTGTCAACGCCAATCAGAATCTGTCCTCCACCCGAGCTGGCAAAGGCCGCTATCTCCTTTGCGAGGTCCCACCTATTGTCAGGGAACTTGCTCATGTACTCAAGATGCTGCCCTTCACCTTTGGCGCGCAGAGTCGGCAGGTCGCGAGACATTCGACTGTCCGCCCAAGCAGGAAGCTCTTGAGGCCCGTACCCACTGTTTCTGGTCGTTGGCATCCGTCACCTCAACATACAGGAATCCTACATGTGTTGCCCGGGGGAAGCAATCCAGACCCGTATCGCGCTGGACAGCCGAAGAGCCAAGGAGTACGGTGTTGCGTGCCAGGCAAGAACGGATTGCGCGAAGGAGAACAAGGGTGAAAGGCAGGGTAAAGGCAGGACTCGGGACATTGGTAGGAAACGCCGGGGAGTACTACGTCATGGCGGAACTGCTCAAGCGAGGTGTGGTCGCAGCCCTTGCGCCCAGGAACGCTCCTTCGTTTGACATCCTGGCCGCGAAAGGCAAGCGAACGGTTAGGATCAGGGTCAAGACCAAGTCGAGTGAATACTCGGACTGGCAGTGGATGGCAAAGACAGACGGCGCGATCTTCCCCGACCTCTCTGATAGGGACGATTTCGTGATTCTGGTAGACCTTGCTCGGGAAACGAAGGACACAAGTTTCTATGTGGTCCCGACGCTCGTATTGAATGCGTTGCTGAAAGACATCTATCACACATGGCTGAAGACCCCAGGCAAGCACGGCCAGCCACACAATCCAACAAGAAAGCGCAATCTGAACCAGAAAGCGTACGCAGACAAGTTGGCGGAATACGCCGACCGATGGGAGGTGCTGTGGGAGGAACAGCCTTCCCGTCCGCACGAACGAACCTGACACCCGAACCTGTGATCCTCCGCTCCTTCTGCTCGTTAGGCTCCTGTCGCCCGGCCCTATTCTATGGCTGCAAGATGCCACTGGCCGACTGAGGAGACCTGGGGCGGGCGAATACGCCCCGTGGCTTCTGGAGTTTCCGCGCGCCTCGTTACTAACGAGCCTCACGGTGAATTCTCGTGCGCACCTTTCGCGCGGAACGGCGCGTTCAGGGCTATGAGACCACCCTAACCGCTTGTCCGCGCGGGATTTGGCGCCTGTTTCGCGCGACCCGCGAGAAACGCGCACCGCCCGCTCTCCAGAAAGCACCATAACTCCAGCAGCGAGCGGGATTTGCGCCGACCCCATGGGCTCGGACGTCACGCTGAAGCCATTGTGGCGCAAGGGTTTGCAGGGCGGCCCCGGGGTG
>CAZGRF010000668.1:0-2357 GCA_964527825.1 uncultured Pirellulales bacterium | reverse complement strand
CAGGGCCTTCATCTGCTCCCGCTCCCGGCCTCCGCGGGCGGCATTGAGCATGCGCTCCATGAAGAAGGTCAGGGAGGGGAGCGCCAGATCCACGAACTCCAGCACCTGGGCATCGATGCCGTTCTCCCAGTGCCCACGCATGATCAGCATCTCTGTGGGGCTCTCGCTGGTGGGTATCCTGAGGCCGATGTACTGCCGTCCCTTGTCGTTCAGGTCGCTCGTGAGGTCCTCCACCAGGAGGTCTCGGATGTTGAACGCCACCGGTCCTTGGTGCATCTCGGCCTGTTGCTGCACCAGCCAGATGCCCTTCCTCTTCGTGCCCACATCGTCCCCCGACCGGGAATCGCCGCGGATGCTCCAATCCCTTTCTTCGGCGTAGACAAAGTAGACCTCGGCCAGACCCAGACTATCGCGGAGGGCATCAGCGACGGAGGTAAGGCTCTCCCTTGTCGGCGGGCTCTTCACCGCCGTCTTGGCCAGCCGGCGCACGGCTTCAAACGCGCGCTTCATGGGTTGTCCCACCCTAGCTGCGTATCACGTGCAGCGATCGTCTATCGGTAGATTCGGCTCCTTGCACGCCGTCCTGAATGCGTCAGCGCTGAAGATTCCCGAAGCTACCGCTGGGGCAATGCCTTCGAAGGCTTTGCAGGGGCTGGCTTCATTTGGGGCAAGGCGAGGGGAAAAGGGGGGCGCGCGGTCTAGGCAGCTCGCCTCGATGGGCGATAGGCGACGGTTCTGTTGCCTCCCTTGGACTTGGCCTCGTACATGGCCTCGTCCGCCCTCTTGACGAACGCTGACGGCTTCTGGCCGCCCTCCCTGTCAAGCTCCGCGACCCCGAGACTCACCTTCATCCGTATGCTCTGGCCTGACGACAGCGGGAACACCTTCCTGGCTACGCTGGAGCGGAATCTATCGGCAAAACTTCTCGCCGCGCTCAGGTCGGTTTCCGGCAGCACAAACAGGAGCTCGTCGCCGCCGTAGCGTCCCACGACGTCGCCTTGCCGGCAGCTTCGCCGCGCCAGGTCGGCCAGCTGCGCCAGGGCCTCATCCCCCGCCTTGTGGCCGTAGGTATCGTTGATCGCCTTGAAGCGGTCTACATCGGCCATCGCGACACTGAGAGCCGTCTTGTGGCGCGTCGCCCGCGCATGCTCACCCTTTGCCACCTCATCCACGTACCGCCGGTTGGGTATCCCCGTCAAGGCATCGGTTCTCGCCAGACGGTGCTGGATCTCCATGCCCCCCTGAAGCTCCTGCGAGTATTGCCTTAGCTGCTCCTCCGATTCGGCAAGGGCCTGGTACATGCGCACCGCTTTCAGAGCCACCGCTAGCTGAGCGGCGAACCCTTCCAGGACATCCACCTCGTGCGACGAGAAGCTTCGCGGGCGCTGGCTGGCCACTCTCAAGGTCCCCAGGAACTCATCGCGGAAGGCGAGTGAGAGCTGGGCGCCCGAGAAGATGTGCGCATTCTTGAAGAACTCGCGCCCGTAGACCGGTATCCGCTCGTCGTTCTGAAGGTCGGACAGAAGGAGCGGCTCGCGGCTGCGCATAGCCAGCTCCAGCACCGCACGAGGGTACGTCGTGCCGTGGGCCTGTGACCGCCAGAGCTGCCCCAGCGAGGTGTTGACCTGCGGGGCATGGTTGATGGCGCTTATCGCGAAGCCCTGTGCTTGTTCGTCGTACACATCGATGGATGCAAGCTCAAAGCCGGTGGAGTGTGAGATAGCGGTGGCCAGATCCGCGAGAACCTCCTCCATGCGCTCGGAGCTTGTGAGCAGCTCGGCCGCGTTGGCCAGGGCTGTCATCTGCTCCCTCTGACGGGCGGCGCGCGAGGCGCTCAGCTCACGCTCCATCATGAGGGCCAGAGCAGGGGTGGCACACTCCACGAAGGCGAAAACGCCGTCGTCTATCTCGTGCTCCCAGGGCCCCCTGATGACCAGCATCTCAGTCGAGGTGCCGCTGCTGGGTATGGAGAACCCCGCGTAGGCCCGGCCGTCGGCATCGAGGGCGCTGGCGACATCCTCCACCCGCTCGTCGCAGATGTTGAACGCCACAGGTTCGCCGGAAATCTCGATCTGGTGCTGGATCAGCCAGAGCCCCATCTGGGTTGTGCCTACGTCGTCGCCGCCGGAGGAATCAGCGCAGGTCAGGAAATCCTTGTCCTGGACATAGACGAGGAATACCCTGTCGACAGCAAGGGCATCGCGAATGACATCTACAACCTGGGCAAGTCTGTTCCCGCTTGGTGGGCTCTCGAAGGCAGTCTTGGCCAGCTTGTATAAGACCTCGGCCTTGTCTGGCATAATGCGCTCTATCAGGATCGACGTTTGCTCCCCGATCCCTCTCTGCTAATAGGTTCG
>CAZGRF010000667.1:1888-2359 GCA_964527825.1 uncultured Pirellulales bacterium | reverse complement strand
CTTGCGTGGAATCAAGGGCTACACGGTTGTCCGGTCGTTCTCGCCCGAGGAGTTTGAGCTCTCCATGGGCAGGACGCCGGAGGACCACGAGGAATTCGATGCTTGGGCAGCTCTGGCAGAAAAGGGCCTGCTCAACGGCCACATTGACTGGGACATCCTGTACGAATGTACGTGCGATGCGATGCAGCGTGCAGGTGATCAAAATGAATGAAGACATCAAGGAATCCATCCGTTTCGTCCTGGAAGATGACAACGAAGGGATGCGGGCCGCGCTCGCTCGCGACAGCGACCTCGATCCCGAGAACAAGCAGATGAACCGGGAGCTGATCCAAAGGCACGAGCGGATCCTGGCGAAGCTGGACAGAAATGAGGTGCTGACCCAGGAAGACCTGGTGCTCATTCGTGACGCCAATGAGATTCACGTGAACGATACGCTGGACTTGAACGTCCAACTCAAAGAAGCGCTTGCAT
>CAZGRF010000667.1:0-1878 GCA_964527825.1 uncultured Pirellulales bacterium | reverse complement strand
AACTGGACTTGAACGCTCATCACAAGGCGGCACTGGCTCTAGAGGAATGGCTGGCCAAAATGATCGAACTCGACAAGCAGACGGCTATGCAGATTCTGGAGCAATGGCTCGACCGGGACTCCCATACGCCTGCCCGCGTCTACCGGGCTTTGCACACGTTGTGGGAAGAAGCGACACCCAACGATGCTGCGGCTGAGCCATGCTTCGACGACGAAGGCCGATGCCTCAAGTGCGGCAGCAAGGTCTCATTTGCCGATGCGACCGACACGGTTGTCTTTGTCGGCGAGGAGATCGTCAAGCGATACGATGGCGACATTACCAACCGCAACTGCGTGAAGTGCACCTATCCGAAGCAGTACCCCGAGTTCCAGCACTTCGATGAAGATGACGGTTCGTCAGTGCGGGCGAACCGCCATCAGAGTGGTGCAGCGCGGAGGTGACCAGGATGGCAGACGGTTGTACAATTGTCGAGGAGGAACAAGCCGATTCTGGCGGCAGAGATGCTCAACTCGCGGTCCTCATGGCCGTCAGATGGCGCGACGAGATCGAGCGAGCCATCGACCGCGTGAAGAAGCCAGTGAGTCGTACCGAACTCGACAACTGGTTCAGAAAGCAATGGTACCGGTGCCAGGCGGTGCGTTTGAAACGCGAACACCGGGTGGCCAGGGAAAAGGCAAACCGACGTCAGATCGGTGAGCATGGAGGTGATGAAAATGGAAGAGAAGAGAGAGGAAACAGGCGGTCCTTGGGTGCTGCCCATCATCCAGGATGGGGAGACCCAATACTTCGCGGACCTGCGTTTGCGACAGTTCAGGAACGTCAAGAATCCGCACGAGGTCGTGGAATTCGATAGCGGAAAAGGGCGGCCAATGTGCGAACGGGCAGGGATTGTCGTGTGCAAGGAGTGCAAGATGGCGGCCATCATTGCGCCGGCAGTGGACAGGACAGAACTGCGGTGCATGAACTGCCTGGCGTTGATTGTGCCGCGGGTGAGGTTGTGAGCGGGCTTGGTCCAACGGCGGCTCGAGTGGTAGAATAGGCCGTCGTTCCTGTGAGGGCCGGCACTTGTCCGCCACGAGAATCGAGAACAGATGAGGTTTGCGATGGATATGTCCTCGCCAGGATCCGCCAAGTCGAGCAAGCTGTCGTGGCAGGGACGGATTGTCTCGGTCCAGCCACGAATCAGGCTGACGCGGTCGTTTGATGAGCGTAGCCACACGTACTTAGGCTATGCTCTTGGCGTACAGGGAACGATCGGCGGCGACAGCCGAGTCTTTCTGGTTGGGATCGGCAAGGGGGCTCATGCGAAACATCAGTTTCAGGCAGGCGACAGTGTTTGCGGTATGTGTGAGCCGGTGGCAGACAGCCGGCTTGAGCCGGTGGAGTTTTACAAAGCCAGCGGCCTAAGAGTGCTGGAGCGGTTAGAGCAGCAAGTGGTACAGCCGCCGCCATGGCTGGGTGTGCCGCCGGAGCTTGAAACCTATAGGACCAGAGGTCATCGGCGGCTGGATGCCAGAACCTATGAGGCGAAGTGCCAGCGCTGCCTGTGGGGCTGCAGGATGGCCGTTGAGATGATCATCGACCAATGGAACCCATCGGTCAGGCGGTACCGGCAGGAGACGTTCTGCTACGGGCCGAAGTCATGTCCATGGTACAAGGCAGGTCCGACCCGCAAGGTGCCAGGCAGGAAGGGCATGACCTGGGAGGAGGAAGATTGGGTCGACGAAGAGGCTACGGCCCATCGAGGGATAGATGAGTGAGTTGGGTGCATTGAAGATGGCGATGCGGGGACTACGCAGATGGTAGGAGCGATGAATCGGTACGCTGTACTGTTGTGCATACTGTTGCCGTGCGCGGTGTTGGGCGATGAGAAAGTGG
>CAZGRF010000666.1:1069-2362 GCA_964527825.1 uncultured Pirellulales bacterium | reverse complement strand
AGCCTCACCGCGTCGAGTCTTTCTTCTTTTGGTAGCATTTGACAGCGGAATGTATTATCGTGTACTCTCATCCTACCACATGGGCGGGAGTCTACACTCTTCGCAAGGTCGAGGTGGCAGCAGGAATGGGTTAGGAACACTGGGCCAGTGTCCAGGAGGTTGCCACCCACCTACGTGTAGCGCAGGTATCCATCTACAGATAGGTCGAGACGAAGGGGTTCCCGGGTAATAGGATGGGGCGTCTCCTCCGTTTTTAATCTCTCCGACGTGGACGAATGGGTGAAGAACAGCGGCGGAGATGATTCCACGTCAAGTTCGCCTGGGAAGGCATCGCTCGGGAAGACAGAGTCTGTAGGCCGCAAGTCCGGGACTAAATGGAAAGAGGACGTCTGACTGTGGCAACCGGGGATTCGCGTACTGTCAACCATCTTCCTAGTGCTGCCTCGCTACAGAGAACCATTCACCGACATCTCCTGAATCTTGGATTCTCCAAGAACTGCGATGGTTACTTCATCGATGCTGAGCTGACCAAGCAGAAAATACGTGATCTCCATGCAGCACAACGTCTGCAAGTGTTGGAGCAGAATCGATCGTTTATTGCGGATCACGGCTCGGAGCTATTAAGTCGTTTCGCAACCGGCAAACAGATAGACCCCGCTTCCATTGATCCGGAACTTGTCGAAGTCACTGCCAAATCTTTGGAATCCCGCCTCTTCAGATTCGCGTGCCTGCTGTGGTCGGTGCCAGTCTCCCGGGGCTTCGGCCGCCGCCTCCGATTCCTTGTTCAAGACCGCCAGAACGGATGCCTGATTGGGGTGTTCGCTCTCGGCGACCCCGTCTTTAACCTCTCTGCCCGCGACAGCTGGATTGGGTGGACCCATGAAGATCGGCGCGACCGACTCGTGCACGTCATGGATGCTTACGTGGTTGGCGCCGTCCCCCCCTATTCTCAGGTAATAGGCGGCAAGCTAGTCGCAGCCCTAATGACAAGCACAGAGGTCAAGAAGGCGTATGAGCGGAAATACCTGGGCCGCGAGGCTATTATCAGCAAGAAGAAGAATCGTGCTCGCCTTGTATTGCTCACGACAACATCAGCCCTAGGGCGCTCGTCCATTTACAATCGGCTTGCCATACCCAACGGTGCTCGATTCTTGAGGATTGGTACAACAAAGGGCTTTGGTCACTTTCACTTGTCCGGAGAGATCTTTGAATTGCTGCGAGGCTACTTGGAGGTTATAGGGCACCCCTACGCAGCGGGCCACCGATTTGGCATGGGACCCAACTGGAGAATCC
>CAZGRF010000666.1:0-1059 GCA_964527825.1 uncultured Pirellulales bacterium | reverse complement strand
ATAGGAATTGATGGAAACGCCATCCTCAAGCACGGCATAGAGAGGGAGGTCTACGCCATCCCACTAGCGAGAAACTGGCAGGACGTTTTGATGGGGAGGCACAAAAACGTTCGTTCCTGCACCCTGCCAGCCTCTGAAATAGCCGACTTCTGCCTAAACCGCTGGATTATGCCCAGAGCAGCCAGGGATAAACGCTACAAGCGATTCGCCCGGCGTAGAATCATGAATTGTTTGCTCAACCGCGGGTCCGGGACAGAATTGTGACGGACAACGAACTTCGGAACTGGCACACGCGCCTCGGACGGCACTTCGCGGATCTTCGAAGCCGTCGATGCAGCAATGGGTCTGAACGGCCGATATTCGGTCTTGAACATGGCCTTGACCAGCGCGAGGTGCAGGCCATCACGACCGCAGTGCGTGCGCACATCGCGGATCGCCCGCCCTCAAGAGATCACGCGCTAGCCTGGATCGTCTACTCTTCGGAACTCGGCTACCGGTATTCGGGTGACGAATATTGGCAAACCTTCGAACTTGAGACTCCGGGTTGGACCGTAAATGGCGATCGCTATTGGATTCGTGATTGCTACCGCCAGTTCCAAAGGGAGTTTGGGGGGGCGGTTCCGTCCGGTGCATGGGCTGAGCATTTCTCTATAATCTGCTGGCCGATCACCCACGCCATTCTTCCAAAGGATCTGCAACGGCAGCTCGCTCGTATCCTATACGAAATTAGACATTCGTTTTCCGGAAACCTCTTGGAGTCGCCCGCGAGGCTAGGAGAGGTCATCGCTGCGCGAAGCTGGAACGCCACGTCTCGATTCCAAAACCTCGCACAGGAGACACAGCTTTTGGGTCAGATTGCGGCCGCTCTCCTCCTACAAGAAGAGTCTGGCTCCGACAATCTGATACACCCAGCAACGCTTCGCCGGATTGGGCAGGACCTTGATCGGGAACGTCGCGCGCGTGAGTGGCTCCGAAGCTCACGCCGGTTCGCCAAGGAACGTGCGCATATACGTGGCCTTGGCATAATCGGTCGAAGTACAACTTCAACCATCGGTCACC
>CAZGRF010000665.1:0-2364 GCA_964527825.1 uncultured Pirellulales bacterium | reverse complement strand
CTGGCTGGAGAGTTCTGTGGCCAAGACGCCGTCGTCTTTCAAGATCAGCCACTTGGCGCCGCCGTATTGGGAGACGATCACTTCCTCAGGAGCCCCGCCTTTGACCCAGGCAAATACACCAAAGGGCCCTGCGCTGGGATTCAGCTTCAGGGGCGTGTCTATGCAGTCATCAACACCATCGAGCTGTAAGGCGCCGCCGATCGTGCCGCCCCCAGGTTGCCAGACAGGATCACCCTCGAAGGTGCCGTCAAAGCCGGCAACACTGTCGTGAGCGGTATCACCTTCCGCCTCGTCCAAATTCCAGTGCGCGATAAGCCGCGGGTCGTTCACTTCCACCACGTCCCCCAGAAGGTTGCAGTCCACGATCGTAGGCTCATACTCTTTCCAGAACTCAATCGCCGTGGGGCCATCGCCGCTGATGGTGCAATTCGCGATCGTGGGCGCCGCGTCGCAGCACGAAACACCTACGGTGAGGCCGGTTATAGTCAGACCGGCCAGCAGACTACCTTCGCCGATGTGGCCGGAGGTGCTCACGGCCGCGTCTTGCTTATAGGCGGCAATGACGGTAGACGCGACCACGTTCGGGTCGTTCGGGTCGGCCGAGGTAAGGGTTACGGCCTTGTCCAAGAAAAGGACGTTTTCTTCATAGAAGCCTGGATCGAGTACGATCTCATCGCCTTCGTTCGCGTCCTTGACGGCAAATTGAACACAGCCGTAGGTCGCGCCGCTTGTCACGTTCTCGATGCCACCGTTGGCTGCCGATAGGGACATAAGGTAAAGGGCAGCAGGCAGGTTTTCTTCGCACGTCGGCAGGATTTGGCTCGCCGGGAGGACGAACCCGCCTTGGCCCGAGGTTGCCGGGCGCAGTTCGATCCCGAAGGCATAGATGCCGAGCTCTCCATAGCCCCAGTCTGACGAGTCACCATTGGTTGGGTACGCGCCGGGCGTGTCCCACCAACTGGTGTACACGGCACCGGTCGTCTGTCTGATTATGTCTCTCATCTTGAGAGCCATCGCACTCATGGGCAGATCGTCCGGGCAGGGCTCTTGGGTATGCCCCCAGGGATAGTATGTCTCTTGTCCATAGCTGTGGTAATCCATCATGATTTGAAAGTCATGAGCCAGGACCAGATCTCGCATGGCCTGCGTCTCGGGTTCGGAGAACGGATCCGGACCTCTGTAAGTCTCATCGGAGGTGACTGCGCTCGCGCCCGCTCCACCCCACAGGTAACCCCAATTCCTGTTCAGATCGACGCCGAACGTCCCGTCGCCGTTGTCTCTTCGGTTCTTGCGCCACATCCGGTCATGGGTCCGACTGTACTCATAGCCATCTGGATTAACCACCGGCACGATCCAAATCTCGCAGTTGTCGACCACGTGTTTGACTTCGGCGTCGGCGTCGTAGCTATTGGCCAGATATTCGGCAATGTAGAGCGGCACCTCGGTCGCGATCCATTCGCGTGCATGTTGACAGCCGAAGAACAGCGCCCCGGGCTCCTCCTCATCGTCGGCCGGATTGTCGCTGATTCTCACGGCCCAGATGTCCCGGCCTTGATGCGTGCTGCCGATGATGTAGGTCTGGGCCACGCCGGAAGCTTCCAGCGCGACCAGCCTCTCAATCAGCTCATCGTAGGAATGATAGGTCGGTGTGGTCGGCTCGGCCAAGGCCGAGATTCCTGTCTCTCTTGCGACGTGCAGATATTCATAGACGTCTTCCGTGACGGTCTCCACGGTGAATCCTTGGGCCTGGACCCGTCTCCTTTCCTCCTCCGTTACCCTGATGAGGAAGCCACCCTCCTGAAATTCCCAGATATCCAGCCCCATGTTCGCGAGTGTCTGGTTATCCTCCCGGCCCGCGACCGGCACCTTGATCAGGATGCACCTGTCACTGGGCGGGGCCGCCTGTGCTACCGGCGTCACAACCGCGAAAACCGCACCTGCGAGAATGAGGTAAATACACATGGTACGAGCGTGTTTCATGGCTCACCTTTCCTTTCTGCCTCCAGGGCAACAGAGCTACTCAACCTCAAGGCGCTATCGCGCGGTTGTAGATGCGGACCTCGTCGATCAGGCCACATTAGCGGCTTCCAGCAGCAGGAACATCACCCGCTTTGATCCCTGTTATCGAAAGACTCATTCACTGATAGCGCCTTGCTCTCATTGCTCTGGGGCCTGGATGATGAAATCGTCGAATGCGGCGTAGCCGGTCGCCTGTGAGGAAGTCACCTGGTGCAGGCCGACCTGCAGCGTCGCAGGCAGATCCGGACGGCTGAGGACCAAAGGCGTCTGAGAGCCGTCGTAGATCCCTTGATAACCCGGGTCCGTCAGCGGGATGAAATCTACGCCGTCCGCGCTGATCCTGAA
>CAZGRF010000664.1:0-2365 GCA_964527825.1 uncultured Pirellulales bacterium | reverse complement strand
ATCATCAAAATCAATCTTTCCATAAGTCCTCTTCGTAGCGAGATCCGCCATACAGCACGCATGACCAGAATCTACTCGATGTTATTGTCGCTTGGAAGAGAATATTGAAGCTCTTGGCGATGAGGCTTTTGGAGAGGAGCGTGCGGAAAGACACGGCCGGTGCACGCTCCACGAATCCGAAGGCCCCATTCGTGCCCACCCGCTCCTCGGCACATCCGGTTACGCAGGCGAAGGACCTCCTGGAGCCGGTTGGACCTCGACCCGGTTACGACCCTTCTCCTTGGCGCGATAGAGCGCCGCGTCCGCCGCGGCCAGGAGCGCCACGGGCCCGCCCGACCCGCCTGAGAGTATCGCCACACCGATACTGACCGTACAGCGGATGGACTGCGTGACGCCACGGTCTTCGGTGGGAAACGCGCTCGCCTCGACGCGGGTGCGAATCCTCTCGGCTAATACGCGTGCACCGTCGAGATTCGTGTTCGTAGAGATGATCACCACCTCCTCGCCTCCATACCGCGCGAGTATGTCGGATTTTCGCACCTCGCGGGAGAAAAGAGCGGCAATTCCGGCGAGCACCACGTCGCCGGCCTGGTGCCCGTAGGTGTCGTTGATCTTCTTGAAGTGGTCTATATCGGCCATCAGCAGCGACAATGCGAGATTATACCGCCGCGCGCGCGCCGTCTCCTCTCGCATCCTTTGGTCGAAATGCCGGCGATTGTAAATGCCCATGAGGGGATCGGTGGCATTCTCGATTTCGAGCTCCCCTACGCGTCGGACCGCTTCCACGGCATCTATGGATAGGTACGCGATGATCAGCACAAAACACGCGCCAAGCAGGAAGATAACGGGAACAATCAGATCCTTCAGCAGGATCACGCCGCGGAGGCCAAAGCCGAAGAATCCGAGGTAGCCGACTATGAAAACGACAATGGACGCGAAGAGAAGCTTCCACCTGACACGCGTCGGGCATCGAGGCAGGCGCCTGATGAGGCGGCTGGTGGGAACGAGCGACCAGACGAGCACAATCACGCTGATCAGGACCAGGCCGTAGCTAAGAGTCATCATGTCGATGCCTCGCGCATCTCGACGCCGAGTGTGGCCCGGTTTCTGCATTCAGTGCACTAGACGGGCAGGGGGAGGACTGCGATCTACAGCACACCCTGTACAGCCACGCGTTCTGAGGGTCGGATGCAGTCTCACTATGGCTTACATGACCTTGAAATCCGCCTATGCGTCGCTTGTCGACAGGCTTAACTGTTTTCCCCAGGGTGCGTCGCCTTCGGAGACGCTTTTTTGCATCCTCGCCGTGCTGTTGGCTGGGTGGCGCGCAGTGATAGTAAAAACGATACCTCTCCATCCACAGCACAGCCATCTCATTGCATCAGTATACGCTCATCATGAAGATCACACAAGGGAGCCCGAGAGACAAAGTTCCTTTCCTGCAGACGTCAAGCGGCCTACCAGATCTGAAAAAGTCACCCTCTTCGCGAGAAACGAGCTTCCCGTCGAACAGCCAAGCGGTTCTCCTCCTCTGCGCGAAAAGGGTTAAACTCTGAGGAGGGGGGCACCATGTCAGTTCAGTGCAGCGGAATCCAATCCGGGAGGAGGGCTACCGATCTTGATGAAGTGGCGCAGGATCTTCTTCACCTCGTCGGCATCGGTGATCGCAGCAAGAACTCGCATTTGGGAAGAACACCGAGGACAGACCAACGGGTCTATCTCGTAGATCTTGGCGATCAGCTTGGCCCAGGCAGAGCCCAAGGGATCAGGGCACTCATGATTAATAGGTTCCTTCAGTAGCATGCTCCGGTATCAAGCACAACAATTCCTCGCTTCGTTCGGGAGGTCCATAAACAGCTCGAGCTCTTATCACCATCTGCGGCCTCCAGCGATTTCACCGAAGGCTCGATTGCTCAATCCACGGATGAAGCTGTCGAATGCTCTACGGCCGTCGCCGATGTGCTCAAAGACGGTGCCAACTGTTTGACCCTCTCTGTAGACGGCGCGAAGATAAACGCAGACCCGCAAGGTGCCCAGGACCAGAGTAGCGGGTAACCCGGAACTTTCAGACTGCAGCTCCTTGGCGAATTAGCTGTACGGCAACCGAAGCTTCGCTCCTTTCTGAGAAATGTTGCTAACTTCTTTCGGGAAAACCAACCACTCGTCCAACGGTAGGTATTCCAAGTGGATTTGCACTGTCAGGTCCGGAATGAAACGAGGCAGGAAGCGTTTCGGTGATACCTGATGGATGTCATTCAACAGGCCCAGTACTCTCTCAGTATGCTCCTCCTCTTTATACGGCTTGATAAAGATTGCCGCCACACCGTTGTTGGCCGCCTCAATGGTCTGATCCAAATTCAGGCTG
>CAZGRF010000663.1:0-2367 GCA_964527825.1 uncultured Pirellulales bacterium | reverse complement strand
TCGGCTTATGAAGATCTTTACAATCGCAGGGCCGGTCGTTCCATATTTTCTACCGGACGGTTGGTTCCAGGCCAATATCGGCTCGTTCACTATACCCGGCACTTCCTCGTACGATGACGGTAGTGGTATCTGGACGGTCGAAAATGGGATTTGCGACGAATGGCTTGAACAATTGTTTCACTTCGTGTATACGAGTCTTGAAGGCGATGGCGAGATCATCGCCCATTTGCGGACTCTCCTCCCCGAGGAAACCGGTTCTGGTTATCGTTTTAGTGCTGGTGTCATGATATGTGAAGATACTTCCACGGCATTGAAGTCGGTGCGCCATGGCCTCTACCACAGGGATGGCAGAATCCGATCTCTGATCGAATATATCCCCCAATCCACAGACGGCATTAATAGCCATTCAATGGAAACTGAAGGTAAGTTGTGGATTCGTCTCAAGCGCACTGGTAATATATTTATCAGCTACCTATCATCCAATGGGAACGACTGGGAGGAAATTGCATGCCAAGGCCTACCGATGGATAAGGACGTATATGTTGGTATATGTGTCAGATCTAGTTTAGTCCAGCTTACTACGCAGTTCGATAATGTGATGCTCAATGGCAATGTAGTCTATGGAACGGGTGGACCGGATAACGACTGGACGGTCTTCGGTAACAATATGTATTCGAATCCCACCGGTAACGTGGGCATCGGGACGGCAAACCCTCAGTACAAACTGGACATCCGGGGCACCACGGCGACGGACGTCCTGGTCATTCGCGGTGGTGCGGATATTGCCGAGCCGTTTTTGATTTCAGACCGGAAAGAAACACCTAAAGGCTCGTTGGTCGTGATCGATGATAAGAATCCCGGCCACTTGAAGCTAAGCTGCGGTGCATACGATAAATGTGTAGCCGGAGTCGTAAGCGGTGCAGGAGGATTGAAGCCGGGGCTTACGCTCACGCAGAAAGGAATCGTTGAGGGTGGAGTGAAGGTTGCCCTTACCGGACGAGTCTATGCTTTGGCCGATATCTCTAATGGCCCCATTAAACCCGGGGATATGCTTACTACATCAAGCATTCCGGGCCATGCGATGAAGGCAACGGACAGGGACCGCTCCTTTGGGGCTGTAATAGGCAAGGCCATGTCGCCGCTCAATAAAGGACGAGGCCTGGTCCTGGTCTTGGTAAGCCTGCAATAGAAAGGAGATTTCGCTATGACACGTTCAAAAACAATGAGGACGCTCATTTTGGCTGGATTGCTCATGTTCGTGTTCAATCCGGCCGTCCGAGTCTACGGCCAGGAGCCTGATCAGTATGCTCCTCATAGTGGGATACCGTCCGGATGGAAGCTAATCGAAGGGGATATTCTTGTGCCCGATATCCCTCTGCAAACAACATTCCCACACTATATCTATATCTATAGGGCCAGTTACTGGCCCGCCGGAATCGTTCCATACGAGTTTGATGAAAACGTTTCGCCCGACAACCAGGCTCGTATGTTCGCCGCCATGGCTGAGTGGGAAGCAGTCGCGAATATTCAGTTCGTTGAAAAACAACTTGGTCATGACAGCTACCTCTACATATATAATTGGGATTTCAATGGTTCTGCATTAGGCATGCCCGATTTCGGCAAGAGAGAAGTGTTCATCGCCAACTGGGACTATCGGTTTATCATGGCCCATGAGTTAGGCCACGCCTTGGGCTTTTGGCATGAGCAATCCAGACCTGACCGCGACGAGTATGTGATGATCAATCGGGCCAATGTCAATATGACCGACAAAGAATTTGCAGACAATTTTGGGAAGGAAGACGAGCAATATACCGACGTCTATGGCCCCTATGATTTCGATTCACTTATGCACTACGATCAATATGCTTTTTCGATATGTTTAAATCCCGGAGCAGATCCTGAAAACTGCCGGACAATCACGGTCAAACCACCTTGGGACGTTAAATGGCAGGATGCTATAGGCCAAAGAGATCACCTGAGTAAGATGGATGCATTGACAATGTCTTTTCTGTATCCCTACGACGATTGGGTGTTTGTGAACGGCTCCTATGATTTGGCTCCTGCTTGCATGTCCTGGCCTCAGGCCGGCACCTTCCTGAGTCCTTATTGTGAGTTCACAACTGCATCTGATGTTGTTCCACCAGGCGGGACAGTTATCATTCAACCTGGTATTTACAGCGCTGTGGGTAAGTATACCAACGCGATGACACTACGGGCTCCATTGGGAAGTGTGACTCTTGGAGAGTGAGTTCCATCCCTTTAGCTTCTGGCTGTACAGGTTTTAGGTCGTTAATCTGCAAGCAGATTCTTGACTGTCGCAGGGCGTTTGGGTAGATTGGAATTTCACAAGAAGCAAGCCTATGTGAT
>CAZGRF010000662.1:0-2369 GCA_964527825.1 uncultured Pirellulales bacterium | reverse complement strand
CCAGCAGGTCCCATTGCTGTGGCGCACCGTGGGGCGATCCCACCACAACTCCTTGTCGTAGTAGACCGTCCAGCTTGAGGGGGTCAGTTGGCCTTCATCCAGGAACACGGCCCGCAACGATCGCAATGACCACGAGGAGTCCCATGAGTGTGAACGCTTTGGCTCTCATGACGTTCGCTCTCTGCCGTGGAGGAATCAGTTCGCGGTCTCTGAGATCGGGATGATCTCAAACGAGCCGCGGAACGTCCGACCTTCCGCCAGCTCGAGATGCCATTCCTTCCGTTCGGGCGGGCCGTTCTTGGTCCACGGGGCCGCCAAGTTCGTAAGGATGCGCAGGCTGGTTTGTGAGCCACGTGATTCCAGACGCACGCCTGCACAGTCCTTGACATGCAACGCGGCGCCGTTGGCATAGACCAACCGTGCCCACTCGATACCTGATTTCGTGCCCTCCAGCATGGGATTCTCCGGCTCGGCCTGCCACCAGCCGAAATAGGTCGCTTCGGACTTGCCCGGCAGCGAGTCGAGAGGGCCTTCGCCCAGCCAATGCATCGCCTTCGGACCTTTGGGTATCGCCAACTCGATCCCGATTTCCGGTATCTCAGGGACATCGAGATGCGGCTCTACCTCAAGGTCGATGCGCAAGGCGCCGCTGGAAGAGATCCGGTAGATGGGGCGGGCGATGACGTAGTTGAGGTCGTCTGCACGATACTCTGTCTCAGCGGCAATGACCACCGCTTGGTCCGATTCGGTGACATCCCATTTCTTCGCCACGCCGGCCAGTCCCTGCATGTAGGTGTTCCAGTCGTGTTGGTTGGGTCGCAGGTCGAGACGGTTGCGCTCGCAGTAGGTGGCCGGACGCCAGACCACGAAATTCGACGGGCCCGCGATTGACTTGCCGCCAACGCTGATGGCAGCAATCTCACCGGATGCAGGGTCGAATTCATAGCGTGCCGGGCCGACCGTGACGATAGTCCGGCCTTGGACTCGACTGACCCGAGGTCTCTCGGCATGAGCCGGGCCCGCAGGCTGCGGCGCCGGCTTGAAGCCGAGACGGATGCTCTCGGTCACGATCTCGCTGCCGTCCGGTCGTGTTGAGGTCAGATGGATGTAATAGACTGCGTCAGCGTCGTCCGCCTTGATTGCGGTGGTCGGGATTTCCAGTGTGGCAGTGGTATGCGGCGGGGCCCGGAGTTGCGTTTTGCCTGAGTCGAGCAATGCATCGTTGCGGAAGAGTCTCCACCCTAAGTCCACCGTCGAAAGGTCAAGGAAGTCATAGCCGTTCCGCACATCGATGCAGACGCGCTCTTGGCCCGGCTTGAACGGCAGGCGATGCTTCAATACCTCGACGGGCGCGTACACTGCCTTGGCTTCCCAGTAGTCACGCTGAGGAGTGCGGTCGGAATCGACAATGCCGTCGGCGCCCCAGTTGCCGTGTGTATCATAGATTTCGCCCGGTCCGGCGTCGCTCTCGCGCACCAGTTTGCCGTCTTTGCGCTCGTACTTGTCCTTGTCTTCCATGGGGTGGTAGACCGGGCGCCCATCCACGGGCCGGCGCAAGCCCTCGTCGGCCCAGAGCCAGATCATCCCGCCCGCTCCGGCGGGGTGCTGGATGAGCGCCTGCCAGCGCTGCTCGAACTCGCCGAAATCACGACGGCCGAGAGCGTGCGTGAATTCGGTCGCGATGACCGGCCGTGTGGAGTGTGCGGCAAGTCGGTCGTTATCCACCGTCAGCCGGTAGTGGGGCGCCAGAATATCCACCTCGTCCGGCAGGTCGTATTCCGCCCGGAACGGCAGCAGGACGGGGCGCGTCTTGTCCAACCCCTTGATCGCGCGCAGGCCGGCTAAGTGCAGAGGGGTGAACGGGTCTTCGTTTCCGAACGACCAGACGATCACCGATGGGTGGTTGCGGTCGCGCTGGATCGTCTCGTGGATGCGCAACAGCATGCCCGCGGCGAAGATGGGATTCTGCATGCGCTCGCCGGCGAAGCCGAGGGGGATCTCGTCGATTACGTACATGCCCATCTCGTCGCATAGGCGGATGAAGCCTTCGGCAGGGGGATAATGGGCCGTGCGCACAGCGTTGATGTTGGCAGCCTTCATCAGTCTGATATCTTGCAGCCAATGCTCGCGCCGCGTGGCCCGGCCCACATCCGGATGTTGATCGTGACGGGCCACACCGCGCAGTTTCACGGCCTGCCCGTTCACACGGAGCACGCCGCCCGCGGTGGAGACCTCGCGGAATCCGATCTTGTCCCGCCAGGTGTGGGTGGTCCGCCCGTCGCGCACCAGCGCGACGGACAGTGTGTAGAGGGTCGGGGTCTCGGCCGTCCAAGGGGCCGGGGATGTCACACGCGTCGACAGCGTGAAAT
>CAZGRF010000661.1:0-2370 GCA_964527825.1 uncultured Pirellulales bacterium | reverse complement strand
CCTCGCTGGGCATAGAGATATCGCAGGCAGGGTTCCAGTTGGGATCGCCAAGATGGCTTCCCATCTCGTCGATGAGGCTGATATAGTCGTTGACGTCGATGTCGTTGTCGTCGTCGATATCTCCGACAAGCCCGAGCTCCGTCGCAAGCTCGATGCCGGTCCCGTTAGGATCGAGGTTCCGAGAGTACTGCTTGTCGATGGCGTTGTTCCAGTGCTCGTGGACGCCCAAGCTTTGCGTCAGACCCCCGTCATGGTTGGGATCATACACGACCCCCGAAGGAGGATTGTCAGCAAGAGCTTCCTCGTGGAGGTAGTCTTCCGTGCCCGACATCTGTGGGTATCCGTTGATGTTGATGTTGCTGTACTCGCCGGCGCCGGGGGTGTAATCGTTCCACTCAGTGCGCAGGAAATCGAAGGCCACGGAATCGATTGCGACAGGGTCCTGCGAGAGAAAGATGCTGGACGGCCAGTTGTTGTTGAACGGCTCCATCTGCCAGCGAATGGGACGCGCGTCCCAGCCCCGACCGGCGTAAAGACCGTCGATCAAGAAGAGCAGACCCTTGCCACCGAGCTTCGGATGACCCATCAGATCGACAAGGGCCCGATACTGCCCCATCTCAGGCGTTTCCATGGCCCTCGTGGCGTGCATGTCATAATAGCCGCCGGCGTTGGGTGTTCTCCGCAATGCGCCGAAGAGGTTCTTGGCGCAGACGGTAATTCCGTTTTGCGTGTGGCTCTTGAGGATGGCGAAGTCGATGAAGTAGCTGGCCTGCGAGAACATGGTCGGCACATAATCCTGCGTTCGACCTTGCGCCCGGCTGGTCACAGGGTCGCTCCAGTAGAAGGGGGCGTCATAGTCCAGTGTCACCGGCGGCCGACCGGCGAGGGCCCGGCCGGGCGTGGTCACGTAGACGACCCCCGGGCAATTCGGCTCGACCATCTCATACCAGTGGTCGGGCATGACCGCCGACGGGTCACCGATGCTGATATCGTTGGGCTCGACTCCCACGATGTCCGTCAGTTGCTTTAGAAGCGCTATGGCAAGCTGAGGCGAGCAGTCGATCTGGTCCATAGAGGCGGTGGACTTCCTGCCATTACTCGCGCTGAGTGTCAGTACCCAGTTGATCTTGATGCCGATCTTCTCACCCGGTTGGTAGCCCACGTTGCCTTTGCCCATTCGCTCGTTGAAGTTCCGGAAGAGCGCGTCCCACGCGGCGTAGTCGGAACCGGCACCGGTGAGGGTCCGCAGGCCCTTGGAAAACATTTCTTTCACCACCTGTGGGTTGGTGCATTCGTCCGAATGCCAATAGGGTTTGCTGGTAATATTGTCGTCGCCGGGCCAAGTGGCGGCATCGGCGTCGTGAATCCAGGCCACGCGGCCGGGGTGGACGCCTTTGCCTACTCCGATCGGCTCATTGGCTACCGGGTCGTCGGCCCTGGCTACGGCCGCAGTGCCGGAATCCGGTGCCATCGCCAGCCATACGAACGCGACACTGACCACCAGGCAGATTCCCGCCGCGACGTATCGTGCCCGTGCGAATAGACGCGTCGCTCGCCGGCAAGCCGCCACTGAAGCGACCAAGCCCAGCAGCCAGACAACAAAGCTGGATGCCAGCGGAAAGGCGACCCTCTGACACGGGTAGGTGGCCCGCGAAGGCTTGGGGATGACGCGAATCAGAAACCAGATCAGCGCCAGCAGGCTCGTGAGCGGGAACAGCCACCGCAGCAGGCGGGATCGGAAGTTCGAGGGGAGAGTCTGGCCTGTCCGGGGACAAACACGCGGCCGGTCTTTTCTTGAAAGTGACATCATCACTCTCCTTTCGGACGCTATCGGTTGACTAACGGTCACAAACGTTGGGTAGGTTAGTTTACCTGGAACCGATGGAAAAATCAACGGTCTTTTCGACGAGACAGTCCGACCGTCCAGCCGGTGGGAGATCATGATTGAAATCAGACCGCCCACTCGTTATCCTATGAAAGTGGCCCGCCGCGGTCGTGGGTTACATGGCATTTGGCAAACTTCGATCTGAAAGGAAGGGATTATGATGAACAGACTTGTCATGTCGAGTTTGATCGTGTGCGCGATATTGGCGGCAACCGTGTGCGGCCAGAACAACGGCGCCGCCGGGCCGGCAGCCGCGACGGCATCCGCGGCTTCCAAGGGGCTTAAGGACGCGTATGCCGGGAGATTCCTCATTGGCGCGGCGGGTGATATCCCCAGGCGTTACTCGGAGGCGGAGTTGGCGAACATCAAGGCCAATTACAATATTGTCACGCCGGAAAACGCCATGAAACCTCAAGGGACCCATCCCTCGGAGGATCAGTACAACTTCACAACCACCGACGCGTTGGTCGACTGGTGCGAGGAAA
>CAZGRF010000660.1:0-2371 GCA_964527825.1 uncultured Pirellulales bacterium | reverse complement strand
CAGGCGGTCGATCGGGGCAAAGAAGCCGAGGAGGAATGGAACAAGCTGTTCGCGGCGTACGCCGCGAAGCACCCGAAGTTGGCAAAGGCATTCGCGGACGCCGCCGAGGGCAAGCTGCCGGTCAAGATCGAGACGGTACTGCCGAAGTTTGAGGCGGGTGAGTCCGTAGCCACCCGCCGGGCCTCGGGCAAGGTGCTCGACGCCCTGATGCCGCGCATGCCGCTGGTGTTGGGCGGCTCAGCGGACCTGACGCCGTCGAACAACACGCGGTTCAAGGACGTCGTCGATTTCCAGAAGCATACGCCCGAAGGTCGCTACATTCGTTTCGGTGTGCGCGAGCATGCGATGGGGGCGATCCTGAATGGCATCTCCATCTCGGGACTGCTGCGGGCCTATGGCGGGACATTCCTGGTGTTCTCCGACTATATGCGCGGTGCGGTGCGCGTGGCGGCCCTGTCCAAGTACCCGAGCATCTTCGTTTGGACGCACGACAGCATCGGTGTCGGCGAGGACGGCCCGACGCATCAGCCGGTCGAGCACTTCGCGACGTTGCGCGCCATTCCGAACCTGCTGGTCTTCCGGCCGGCCGACGCCAACGAGACGGCCTATGCCTGGAAGTACGCCCTGGAGCATCGTGACGGCCCGGTGGCGTTGCTCCTGACGCGGCAGGGCTTGCCCGTGATCGACCAGCGGAAATTCGCGTCGGCGGCAAATGTCAGCCGCGGCGCCTACATTCTCTCCAGTCGCGGCAAGCCCGACATCGTGCTGCTGGCCAGCGGCTCGGAAGTCTCGGTCGCGCTGGAGGCGGCCAAGCAGCTCGACGCCGACGGCGTATCCACCCAGGTGGTGAGCATGCCCTGTTGGAAGCTGTTCGAGAAGCAAGACGACAAGTACCGCAACTCGGTGATTCCGCCGGATGTGAAGGCCCGCGTCGGCGTCGAGGCGGGCATCGAGATGGGCTGGCACAAGTGGCTGGGCGAGAAGGGCGTCTTCATCGGCATGTCCGGCTTCGGCGCCTCGGCCCCGGGTAAGGTCTGCTTCCAGGAGTTCGGCATCACGGCTGAAAACGTCGCGACCACCGCCAGAGACCTGCTCAAGAAGCTCAAAGAAGAGGCCTGAGCGGCGTCTCCGGGGCTTCGGTTTTCATGAGATAATCTCGGGCGTGCTGCTTACCTTGGTGACACGCCCGTTCCGCGTGGTGGTGGCCCCCTGTGTTGAGGGCCTGTCACACGAGCGGCGATAGCCCTATGAATCTTGCGCGGGACAAGGCAGTTGCGCAGATTATCTCCCGGCTGGGCCGCAGCGGCGAGGGGCCGGTCAGAGTCGAGGGGACATGGGGGTCCTTTGCGCGCCTGCTGGCCGCACACGTCTCGAAAACGCTGCACCGGCCCGTCCTGCACGTCTGCCCGCACATCGACGATGCCGACCGAGCGTTTGACGACCTCAAGACCTTCGGCGTCACGCGCGTCGAGCCACTCGTGGCCTGGGAGGGTGAGGAGGAACTGGCCGACGCCACCGACGAGACGCGCGCCGAGCGGTTGCGACTCGTCTCACTCGTCTTGTCGCTCGTCTCTCGTCGCTCGTCTCTCGAAGCTGGTAGGGCGGAGTTTGCCCCACCGCCGGACGCCGGCGAAAGGGATCGGTGGGGTGAACCCCACCCTACGGAGCCCGAAGGGGACGGCTGCGAACGGGGTTTGGTCATTGCCGCGCCCGTCCAGGCGCTGTGTCAGCCTGTACCGAAGCCGTCCGCGCTGAAGGCCGCGTCATTGAAGCTGAACGCCGGCGAAACCGTCGAGCCGGATGCAGTGGTCGAGTGGCTTGTCAACAACAGCTTCGAGCGGGTGGATGCGGTGGATCTGCCCGGGCAGTTCGCGCGACGCGGCGGGATCGTGGACATTTATGCGCCTCTGATCGGCGGCAAAGTGCTCGCCGGTGAGCAGGAGAAAGGTCGGGTTTCGCAAGAGGCGCAGGCGATTCGCATCGAGTTCTTCGGTGACACGATTGAGAGTATCCGCGAGATTAACCTCGATACGCAGCGCTCTACGTATGAGGTGAAATCGCTCAGCATTGTCGCCGCCACGTGCGGGGCGCAGGCGGGGCAGCGGGAACTCTTCACCAACATCCTGCCCGCCGAGACCATCGTCATCTTCGAGGAGCCAGCCGACGTAGAGGAGGTCGCCAACGTCTACCTGGCCCGCGCCGAGAATGCCGACCGGCTCTACGGCTGGGCGGACATCTACGATTCGGTCGCACGGTTCACGCAACTTCACATCTGCCGATTCGCGGCCGGCGACCCGGCCGAGTTCCTCAAGCTCGACGTCAAGAGCGTCCAGCAGTTCGAGCGCAAGGCCACGTCGCTCTGGGCGGGACA
>CAZGRF010000659.1:0-2374 GCA_964527825.1 uncultured Pirellulales bacterium | reverse complement strand
GATGATATTATAGGCAGGAGGTTAGGTTTTGGACAGGCCAAGTGTATTCGCTAAGTCTCTGCGTGGGGGGTCTGTGTCAATCATCTTGGCATCGATCTTGCTTACCCTGACCATTTTCGTCCAGGTTGGCCCGTCACAGAGCGAGCAGGGTGGTGATGACGCGATGATGCGTCGAATGGTTCAGTACTTCATGCGCGTTGGCACTGAGCAGTACGAACGAGGCTACTACATCGAGTCGGAGAAGACTTTCCAGATGGCCGAGGGCTACGGTCAATACCTGGAGCCCGTGGAGCGGCGTAAGCTGGAGTCGATGCTCGAGAAAGCCCGCCTGGCTGCGACGGAGCGGAAGCGGGTGCTGGACGCAAAGCAGGCCGCAGGGCAATTACTTGGCCAAGGGAACACGGCCGCGGCTCGTGCGCAACTGGAGAGTATCAAAGACAGCAAGTTCTTGACGGAGCCGGAACGTGAGACCGTGAGCGAGACTCTTCGGGGCATGGGAGCCGCTGCGGGAGCCAGCGCCGTCGCTGCGCGCCCAGAGACACCGTCCCTGGACGAGGTGGCACAGGGCGCACCGTCGAACGGCGGCGATGCCATCGACCAGTTCAAGAGCCGGATTGCGGACCTGTATTACGAGAGCATGAGGGCCTACCATGCGGGCGACTTCGAAACTGCCAAGGCCGGGTTTGCGCAGGTGCTGCAGAGCGGTCTGATGCCGGCGCCGATGGCGGAGGCGATCCGAGGTTACATGGCTGAGATAGACAGGGCCCAGCCGAGGCCGGCGCGGCCGATAGCCGTGCCGGAAAGAGAGGCAACCGAGTCTCTGCGGATCAGCAGCGCTACCTTGACGGGCATGCCTACGGTCTATCCCGCTACGGACAGTACCGGGGCCGGTCAGCCGCAGAGCGAACAGGGTCGGATCGAGCAACTGTACAAGCGCAGTTGGGAGCTCTACACAGAGGGAGATCTTCTCGCAGCGCGACAAGGATTTGTGGAGGTGGCCAAGAGCGGGCTGTTCACGGCCCCCGAGGGAAGACGGCCGGAAGACTACATCGCGACCATCGACAGGCTGCTGGTCGCATCTGAGGGGGTGCAGGTGACGCCATCGACGCCGACGCGGGCACCGATGCAGGCAGTGCCGGAGAAGGTCACGCCGTCAGATGTAAGCTCCCCGGCCGATGCACAGGGTGGTTTCATCGAACTCATCAGCAAGCGAAGAAGCACCATCCGAGGCCTGACGCAGGCTGTGGTCAATGACGCTGTCGATCAAGCTCGGAAACACATGGCGGAAGGGGAGTTCGAGAAGTCGCGCGAGCCGATCGAGAACGCTCAACGCGTGGTCGACCAGAATCAGCTCTACTTGGGCGATGATCTGTATCAGCAGCATAGCCGCTATCTTAGCGATGTTTTGGAGAGCATAAGTCAGGCGCGGGCCCAGAGGCAAGCGCAACTGGCCGACCAGAGACGCCAGGAGGCTGCTGAGGCTCAGCGGCAGTTGCGTCAGCAGGATGAGACAGCTCGCCAGAGGAGAATCGACGAGTTGATGCAGCGTGCCCAGGCCTATCAGAGGCAGCAGAAGTATGAGGCGGCGCTGGGGCAGGTTGAGGCCCTGTTGGCGATCGATCCTGTTCACAATGAGGCTCTGCTGCTCAGGCAGACTCTGGAAGACATGACCTATCTGCGCAGGCAGATGGACACGGAGAAGGAAACCGGTAGGCAGAAAGCGGATTTGCTTCTGAACACCGACGAGGCCATGATCCCCTACGCGGAGGACCTCACCTATCCGAAGAACTGGCGGGAGATTTACGAGAAAGAGACCCGTAAGCCGGAGGCGCCGATCGGTATGAGCCAAGAGGACGCGCGCGTCTACCAGCAGCTCGAGACAGTCGTCGATCTGTCGGCGCTTTCACCGGAAATGCCCTTGAGCGAGGCTGTCCAGATTCTGAGAAGCTCCGTGCAGCCTCCCCTCAACATTGTGGTACTCTGGAAGGACCTTCTGGACAATGCAGATATTGAACCGAGCACGCCGATCGACATGGACGGTCTGCCCAGTGTACGCGTGGGCACCGCGCTGAGAAACCTGCTCGATGCCGTGGGTGGTGGTCTGGCCGACCTGGACTATGTCGTGGTGGACGGCGTCATCACGGCCGCGACGGTGGACTCACTGCCGACCAGAAGAATGGAGACCCGTGTGTACGATATCAGCGATCTTGTCGCTCCGCCGTCAACGGGTCAGAGTATGGGCATGATGGGCGGCATGATGGGCGGCATGATGGGCGGTATGGGTGGATACGGCATGGGCGGCATGATGGGCGGCATGGGTGGCTACGGCATGGGGGGCATGGGCGGCTACGGCATGGGCGGCATGGGCGGCTAC
>CAZGRF010000658.1:0-2374 GCA_964527825.1 uncultured Pirellulales bacterium | reverse complement strand
GCCTCCATGACTTGAGGCTTGGTAAAGTTGTTGAAATAAGCATGGTACTATTTGATAAAGACGTCAGACGGATTGGATATGGAAATAGAGTTTTTGCTATTCTTTCGGAGAATCTAAAGAAGTACTCCATTGCAGAAAGAGTAATAGCTCGGGTCAAGACGGACAATCATGTTTCACTATCCTTTGTGCGGAAGCTTGGCTTCGAGGAGACAAATACCTCTGATGATATCGTCACGCTGTCTCTGGACTTGAAGAGCCTCCGTTTTTGAGGGGGAAAGCCCTCCTCCGCACCGCAGTTTGATGTATGGCTGAAGCTGTTGCCAATACGCGAAAGGTGCATCAAACAAGTGATATCGAGTGTAGCGGCGGTAGCCAGGTCATACAATTCTGCGTCGTGCTTCTTGAGCGTCCCGTGCCTCAAACGGCGTTGCACACGCTCACGTGCTCGGCTATAGCCACTGCGTCGCCCGCGCAGCACCGCCTATAGTAGCGGCCCGAGCAACCGGCAGGTATTCTCCGTGAACCGGCGCCAGGCCGGGCGGCGCCGCCACGTGTCAAGATCGAGCCGGTCCGAATCTCTCAGGTAGGTGTCCTGGAGTGATCGGAGGCGGCCGGTGAAATCACGGTCGTAGACGAGCAGAGAGATCTCGAAGTCGAGCCAGAGGCTGCGCATGTCGAGGTTGACCGAACCAAACACGCTCATCGCCCCGTCGATGGTCAGGCTTTTGGTGTGCAACAGCCCGCCGTTGAACAAGGCGATCCTGACGCCGGCGGACATCAGGTCATCGAAGTAAGCCACGCTCGCATGGCGGATGAGCACCGAGTCGTTGCGGGCCGGAACGATCAGCGTGACCTCCACACCGCGTAGCGCGGCCGTCAATAAAGCAGTCAGCATCGACTCGTCGGGTACGAAGTACGGCGTTGTCATGACGAGCTCGTGCCGGGCGGCGTAGATCGCCGTCAGCAGGAGCTGGTGGATCGCTTCCGGTTGCAGGTCCGGACCGGAAGGCACGATCTGAATCACCGATCCGGCCGGCGTGGACGTTCCGCCCGCGAACACCGCGGATGGCGGCTCGAACGCGGCGCCGGTTTCGACGGACCAGTCGAGCCGGAACACACCATCGAGGGAGGCGGCGGCCGAGCCGGTGATGCGCGCCATGGCATCCACCCATGCCCCGACGCCTGACTCCTGCTTGAAGAACCGGGGGTCGACCAGGTTCTGGCTGCCGGAATAGGCCACGCGATCGTCGATTACGGCGATCTTGCGGTGATTGCGCAGATCGGTCCTGGCTACGAGCATACGAAGCACTCCGGTGGGCAGAGCAGCCGTGAACTCGACGCCCGCGTCGCGTAGCCGGCCGACCAGTTCGCTCTCGAAGAACGCCTTGCTTCCCATCGCGTCGGCAAGAGCCCGGCATTGCACGCCACGCCTCGCCGCGCGGATAAGCGCATCCACGACATCGGTTGCGCGACCGCCCCCCTGCCAGATGTAGAAACAGAGGTGGACGGTGTTTTGTGCGGCGTCGATGTCGGCAATTATACGGTCGAAGATCGTCTGGAAATCGCTGAGCAGCTCGATGTCGTTTCCCGGCAGGGCCGGGAAGCCGAGGACTCTCTCGGCATGGTGGAGGAGCGGGCCGGCCGAAGCGTCGATCCGTGCCGCCGCGGGGCCGTATTGCTCTTTGAGGGCTTTCTGCCAGCGGCCGACGTCGACGATGCTCGCTTTGATCCGCATCGCCCGCCTCCGGCCGAGGCGCTTTTCCCCGAACAGCAGATAAACAGCCGCACCCACGAACGGCACGCTGAAGATCACCGCCAGCCATGCCACCGACACGCCGACGGGCGGCCGCCGCATGATCACGCGAATCGACAGGCCGACGACGATGAGCCAGTGCGCGGTCAGGATGATGGTGGAGATGATGTGGGGATTCATTCCGTGTATATGGGTGACCCCTTTATTCGCTCATACAAAACCATATCGCTTCCGCAAGGTCATGGACAGTTCGCATAATAAATCCAGTATTCGCTCAGCTAATGGTACTGTAAGCACACCTCCGGCACCGCAGCTTGGAGTAATAAGGGCTCGTCGCAAAAGTTGGTTTCGGTCGAAGCCCTTGCTTACTAAAGATTCTACACCTTCCTCAAAACGGGCTATTAGCGAATTAATCGTTTCAGATGCTGCGGCTTCTCTATCAAGGGTTGGCACGATACCCCAGCCCAGACAACCACCTCGATCAAGGAATTCTCTGAGTCCGGTAGGATAAAGGGTGATTCCTTGCAAATGATCGTAAGCATCGAAGTCAAGGATATCAAGGTTAGTCTCCATTAGCAACGACCAGTCGGTATTCTCCTCGCAGTGGATGCCGGCTAGACC
>CAZGRF010000657.1:0-2375 GCA_964527825.1 uncultured Pirellulales bacterium | reverse complement strand
TGTGCCGCTTCCGTGAGGGCGCCCAGGCCGGCCCCGACCTCGATGACGTAGTCGTCCGCCGTCAACGCGGCGGCCTGGGCCATGATGCGGTTGATGTTGTCGTCGAGGAGCAGGTTTTGGCCGAGCCGTTTCTTGAACCTGATCCCGTATTGCTGGCAGAGGTCTCGCAGGCTCATTTGAAATTCACTCGTTTTCGGGAATCGGGTGCACGCTTCTCCCGCGCCAGGCGCCGTCGCCGGCGGTCAGCTTAGAGGGAACGGCGTAGGTTTTCAACCGGGCGCGGGCGCCGGGCGGGCCTGCGTCAGGAAATGGGGTTTTTAGGCGGTCTGCGGTAGTCGTTGCTCCCAGAAGTCTTCGAAGCGGTTGGAGAGGATGGCGCATCGCAAGGCGATGATGGCGTTTGCGCCACGTACGGTCCATTCCATGCCGGATTGTTTGAGCCGGTGCCCGATGAGGTGCTTGCATCCGGCTTCTATGACGCCGGAGCCGATGAACAGGTGTTGAGCGCGGTACTCGTCGTATTTCATGCGGTCTTTGTTCTTGATGAGGTAGGCGATTTCTTTGCGTGCCTCTTTGCTGGCGTTAGGGTCCTTGGGCAGTAGAGCCGAGGCGTGGTCAATAACGTTTTGGACGCGGCCTTCGTATAGGTCTGTGGTCCATCGTTCGCGCTGCGACTCGATGAGCTTGGGGTTGCGTTCGTAGAGAAGCTTGGTGAGTCGGGCCACATGTTCGGCGACGTGGTAAAAGTCGATGATGTGTATAGCGTTCGGGAAATGGACCTCGGCGAGATTCTTGGCCCACTCGGCCCCGTCGCTCAAGGTCACGATGCGTCGGGCGCGATAGAGTCCCCGGCGCACGGCCTCATCGTATAGGCGCCAGCCGAACGCCTCCGCAGTCTCGATGGCTCCCACGAAACTGGTCGACGCGCGGTCGCGCACGGGGCGGCCCTCTTGATCGCACAGTGTCTGCGTGAACACGCAGCCCAGTTTCGCCTCCCGCGTCTTGGCCGTGCCGTCAGGCTGTTTGCCCTTGCGTCCCGCCACCTCCGTCGGCACCATCGGAATCCCCGTCCCGTCGAACTCCACATAGAGGGTTTCCAGCGGGCGACCTTCGGCTTCACGGGCGTCGGTGCGCCGTTGTTCCCGCCGTTCCTGCTGGTTCCAGTGCTCGATCTCCTCGCCAATAATCTCCGCCACCCGCTCGGCGTCTTTGGCGCTCACCTCAATGCCCGCTGCGAGATGAAGGTCTTCGGCCACCTCCTTGAAGGTCTCCTTCGCCCCGAATCGCGCCTCCAGGCGTTGCACCCCGGGCGAACGAGACGTATCCATGATCCCCAACAACTCGTCTCCTGGAAACCGCGTCGCCCCACACTGCGGGCATACAAACCGGCTGCGGGCGAAACCCACCCAGCCCAACAGCGTCAGGACGTTCTTTGCCTGGATGCCCTTGCTCTCCATCACCGCACGGCAACGCGGACATACTACCGGCGTCTCCCGGCGTCCCACTCCTACCGGCTCCAACAACTGCTCCAGCACCTTCGCGCCCGCCTCCAACACCGCCGCCCGCAACGCCTGCTCCACCGCCTCCAAATCCACACGCCCATCCCTAGCCACCGCCGCCACTAGCCGCGCGACTTCCTCGCTCTGCTCGACCGCGACAAGAGCCCTTTTTTTAGCGCCTGTGCTTCAGCCGCCTCGGTTCGCTCTAGTTCTCCCAACTGCTCCGTGGCCTGCGCAAAATCCTTGCACAGCGCCACGAACCGTTCGTAGGCCGCGATGTCCTCGCGCGCCTGCGCCACCTCCTCCGGCGACCGCAGACGTCGTCCGACCGTCCGCTTGCCCTCGGTACGCACGAATAGCGGGTAAGGCCCCAGAAGCACCGGTTCCTTTTGCCCTTTCCGACGCACCTTCTCCGGGCGTATACTCAAGGTCCCACGTTTCATACTGCGGATCAACCGCATCTGACTCAACAATGCTTCCCGTTGCGCTTCCAACTCGTCGTGTCTTCTCATGGTACCCTCCTTTCGTTGTTAATTCATATTAACAAAACAACCGCCAAAAAGAAAGCGCTTTCGCCAATACCCGTTTCCATGACGCAGGCCCAAACCCGGGCCGGCATTTGACTTTTTCTGCGGAAATGGGGTAAGCTCTAGCGCTCTGTGGAACTCGGGGCATGATGGCTAGATGCGCTGCAAGTGGGCGCAGACAGACGAACGTGTGGTACGGAGGAAAGACGCGGTTTCATGAGTAAGAATGTGGGAGCCAAGCACAAGTTGTGCCGCCGGCTGGGGTCGTGCCTTTGGGGCAGCCCGAAGTGCCCTTCGCTGAAGCGGCCGTACGCGCCGGGCCAGCACGGGCAGAACATGCGGCGCAAGA
>CAZGRF010000656.1:0-2380 GCA_964527825.1 uncultured Pirellulales bacterium | reverse complement strand
GCCTCCACGCGATGAGGACGAGAACTGACGCGAACCGCGCCATCACCGATGACAGAGCACAAGACGCGGCTCAGTGATGAGCTTGCCATCGGCACGAGGGCCGGACGCGCGGTTGGCGGGAAGGTGGATACCGTCTCCTCCGCTCCGGGAGCCTTCACTCTTATCGAGCTGCTCGTCGTGGTGGCCGTCATCGCGGTGCTGCTGGCTGTTCTGTTGCCATCATTGAGTCAGTGCAGGGCCCTGGCCTCACGGCTGAGGTGTGCGAGCAACCTGAGACAGCTCTGGATGGCGTGGGACGGCTATTCGTCCGCTCACGACGGAGACTTCTATCAAGGGATCACTGCCAACCTTAGCTACGGTGGCTGGCGCGGCATCAAGAACTGGTGGCCCCGGCCGCTGAATCGCTACGTCGGGTTTGCCGATCCGAACAGTGTCACGGAGCAGAGCGCCAAGGGGATCTTCTGCTGTCCGGCGGACCGCGGCGGTGTCCCGGGCAGCTTCTTTCGGGAGAAGGCCTATCGGGTCCACGGGACGAGTTACCAGACCAATATCTTTCTGATCGGCCCGGACGCCTGTCAGGCTTTCAGCACCCACACCGCGGAGCTTGACGCTCTGATAAGCGCCAAACTGGCGCATCTCAACATTGGCAGTGTGGCAAACCATTCACGCGTACTCCTGATCGGTGACTACGGTTGGATCAACCAATGGAAGCCAAAACCTCATTCTGACGATGAGGCAAAGGCACTGGCGGAGTGGCATCGTCGGGCCGATCATCACAATGCGGCCTTCTTGGATGGCCATGTCGAGTTCCTGGAAATCCGGAAAGGGTACTATGTCACCAGCAAGTACTGCGTGCTGCCCTTCGAGGATCTCTTCGGCCTGGCGCGAGAAGTCCAGGGACCAGCCCAGTAACGCGTGCGTGGGTCTCTCAAGGCCCCTTCCGGAACCCGTGCCTTCGAAATAGCCGACGGAACACCTACAGAAAGACACGCACAGCGAGGTGCGGACGCCGTCAGGGTCCTCTATGTGGACGACGCGGAAGCTGCCAGGGACGCACAGCGCCGGTTTGTACATCGATGCCGGGCCAAACCAGGAACCGAGCACCTTCTTCTCCGGCCGGATCGACGACGCTCGCATCTGTACCTGCGTCGTCAGGCTGCAGGCCTTGTCTGGTGAGCACGCCGGGGTTGGCGTCCCGAGGCGGATGTCGGCCTTTTCGTCATGAACCGGGAGTGTACCGCGTCCGACAGATACCAGCCTCGTGACAAAGGGGCACAATATACGGCCCGAGGCAGCACGTGAAAATACGTATTCTCCACAATAGACCTGTTCCTTGTGGTATAGTAGTGTGACATAGTCAGGATTCCCCCTTCCGCGGGTCAGAGCGAGGGAATCCCGTGAATTCAACCAGACGCACTTGCTCAACGCCGGCGAGGATCGCCAAACAGACCACTCACAAGGGTTGCGCAAAGGGAGATCCCTGGAGGGGTCGCGTCACAAGCGGTCTCGCTGGAAGGCCTGTTTGTCTGACAAAACGGAGGTCCGTGGCTCAATTTGCGAAGAGTCCATTAGGAGGTGTGGCAATGAGAACCGTTGCGTGGTTTCTCGGTGTGTTGCTGCTCGTGTCCCCCCGTGTCGCGGCGACCGAACACGTGGAAGACTTCGAGCCTGATCTCGATCCTTACTTCAACCACGCGTTCAGTTCGCTCAGCCCGCCGGCTCCACCAAGCTGGGGCTTCTGGAGCGGCTACCTGTACCTCAATGGCGGCACAAGAGACGACGTGACCTTCAACACACTCCCGGGAGAATACGTGGACTGGGCGAGCGTGATCGTGCTTGACGATGGCTATAGCCTGACCACGGTTGAGTTTGTCGGAACCACCGATTCTGTCGTCTTCTCGGGTTTAGGTTCGGGAACCGTCGACACCACCGGCTTAGATTTGGGCGAGATCGTGGAGGTCCGCCTGACGGCTGGAGGAGAGGTCTCCTGTTTTGATGACCTGACAGTGAATGTGGTTCTGGGGAACCAACCTCCCACCGCTGACGCTGGCCCGGACCAGACTGTTACAGACACGGACGACAACGGCAGCGAGCAGGTCACATTGGATGGGTCGGGCTCCAGCGATACGGATGGGACCATCGTGAGCTATAACTGGACGGAAGGCGCGGAACATATCGTCTTCAGTACTGATCCGCAGGCCGACGTGACGCTGGCCGTCGGCACGCACACGATCACGCTGACCGTCACCGATGATGACGGCGCCACGGCTACGGCCAGTGTGGTGATTACAGTGAACATCCCTCCAACAGCCAACGCCGGGCCGGACCAAACGGTCACGGCGGGCTACGAGCCCAACGATATCGCGGTCGTCGCCCTTGA
>CAZGRF010000655.1:0-2390 GCA_964527825.1 uncultured Pirellulales bacterium | reverse complement strand
GCCTGCGCGAGGACATCGAGCGCCAGATCCGGGAAGGCAACTATCTGCCAGCGGCTCCGACCCGAGAGAACCTGCAACGCGAGCAAGAGACCCCGATGGTCACCATCGGCCATTACGTCGAGCGACCTGAGGTCGAGTTGCAGGTTCCGGCCACTCAAGCTGTACCCCACATGCTCATAATCGGTAAGCCGGATTCAGGCAAGTCAGTCACACTCCGCATGTATCTCAAGCGGGTGCATGAACTGGGGCTGCAGCACCCCGATCGCAAGATCGCCTGTGTTGTCTTTGACCCCAAGAAGGATCTCCCCAATCCTCGGGCCGTCCTCGGCGAGGATGTCGTCCACCTCCAGCTTCAGGATCCGAGCAAACTACGGTTCGGATTGAATGGGCCTCCTGGCGTGCCGGCGTCCGTGTACGCGGCCTCAACGGCCTCGGTGCTGGGTGCGCGGCTGGGGCTGATTGTCTCGCGCACCTGCCTCAGTGCCGTATATCTCTGGCTGTTGGGTCTCTTGAATCCCTCGCCCAAACCGGGGCAACCCCTAAAGACCCCCAGCATACGGTTAATCCTGGATGTGCTCTTGCACAGCCCCGCGTACTGCTGGGGCGAGAAGATCGATTACATCAAGACGTTGGTCCAGAAGCTCTCGGCTCTGCTGGTGGACGCCCAGGGCCTGCTCGATGCGGATCGGGGCTTTGAGGTCGTCCAGGACATCCTGCTGAGGGGCAAACACTGCGTCATCGACACCTCCAAATTCGAGCCGCCGTACCTGAGATACCTGATCGCGGACATGCTCCTGACACAAGTGCTGCTTCATCGACTGCACAATCACCTCAAGACAACTCGGACCGTTATCTGCCTGGCCTACGATGAAGGTGACTTCTTTCTGTCCAAGGAAGCTCAGGCGGCGTATGCCCAGACCCTCTCGCCGGCCTCCGCGGGGGCTCGCTGGTTCCGCGAATACGGGGTCCAGCTCGTGATTTGCGCCAGCGCTCTGCAGCGGATCGACCCCTATCTGGTGACCGGGATGACCTGCACATTCGCGCACTGTACCGTCGACGCCGACTCGATCCAACAGATCCAGCGCACCATGATGCTCAGGCCCGGCACAGAAAGACTCCTGCCCGCGTTGAGAGCCGGGCAATGCATCTATCGAGAGGCCCAAGGGCCGTACCCGTACCCGGCGCTGGCCCAAATCGGTTACCTCGCGCCAGATCACTCGCCCAAGCAGGGACCATATGACTCCATCCCCTTTAGGGAGGCTACGGGACTTGATGACTGGCCCCACATCCAGAAGGCGCTGGAAGAACGCATTCGCCAGTGCAACAAGAACAGGTTGCGACGCAAACAGGCCGGTACCCCAAAGCCCTCGGTCGGCAAGACCGAACGCGCGTGCCTCGACCACATGTCCCTGCACGAGTTTGAGCCCCTGGATGTTGTGTTCAGCCAAATGGGCAACGTACCGGCCGGCACCCAGACCAAGATCGTCAGCAAGCTCGTCCATAAGAGTCTCATTGAGGCCAAGACCGAGCGGAGCGGTCGTTCCTGGGTACGTTTCGGCCGCATCACCAAGGAAGGCTGGCAGTACCTCGGCAAGACCAGCCAGTACGCGCCGCTGCGCGGCGGTGTAGTGCATGTAAGTGGGTGTCGGGCAAAGCAACGCCTGGACCTGAAGCAGGGCTTCGAGGAGTCGTTTTGCGAGCATCAACTGCCAGGCGGCACAGGATTCCATGACGTCGTCTCCATCAAGAACGACAAGTACTATGTCACCGAAGTGGTCATCGACTGTGAAAAGAACGTGCCCCAGCACGCACGGGACTGCTTTCTCAACAGCACAATACGCGCCGAGACTTTGACCATCGTCACGCTCTTGAAATCGGAGCACCAGAAGCTGCGGGCCCTGATCCTGGCGGATCCTGACCTGGTCTTTTACATCGAGCGCGTGACCTTCACAACCGTCGATGACATCTTGAAGGAACTGTACCGATGAGACTCGCGCAACTCGTGGCACTAGCTATTATCATCTTCGCCCTGATGAACTGGTCCAGGGGAGAGTACTCGTTTGGACTACCTATGACCTTGCCCCTCTTGGGCGGCCAGGACCCTTCGATCTACTATGACCTGGCCGCCTTCCTGATCATCGGCATTGCCATCGTCGGACTGATGCGTCTGAGCCGCAATCGTCATCGTGATTAAGCAGTCACCTTATATCCACTTTGTTTAGCGAGAACGACCATGACCGAAACACCGCAAGACTACGCGGGTCAACCGTCACGGCAGAAGGTTGAATCACCCGCTCCGCCGCCGAGGCGGGAGTTCCAGTGGGGCTGGGTCCTCGTGCCGCTGGCGGTGCTGGGGATGGCCTATCTGCTCGGCCACACCAAACCGGCCG
>CAZGRF010000654.1:0-2394 GCA_964527825.1 uncultured Pirellulales bacterium | reverse complement strand
GACGGCCAAGTAGACATCGTGCCCGACTAATTGCTGGGCGCGGGCCGCATCGTCTTCAACGGCCAGGTGCACGAAAGGCACGCCTTGCGACCGCGCGAGAATGGCAACATGTGAGTTGGGCGTGCCCGGCATGAGGCTGATGATCCCTGCGACGGAGGGAACCTCGGCAGGGACGCCGTCGGTGAGCAGAATGTCCTCGCTCTTCAACTCGCCGGCGGTGTACGCCGCTTGAATCGCACTGCCCTGGACGAACTTGAGCGTTCCCAAGGCCCAGCCGGGAGAGTAGATCGCGTTGCCCTCGGCCCACTGGGCGGTCGAGCCGACGAGAATCCCCTGGCTCTCGAACCATGCGCGGTTTTGCTGGGCCACCGGATACTGCTCATAGGTCGGAAAGTAGTAGGCCGTGACGTTCGGGTCGGCCTCCACAGACGAGCGGATGAGGTTCAGCAGCCTGACAACCTCCTCCCGCGGATACGCATCCTGGCGAACCAGTTGGATGCCGTACTCGGCCAGAGGCGGATCATGCCAGGGCGGGAAAATGACTGCCCCCAGAACGGCCTGCTGGCCGGCCGCGTGCAGGGTAACATCGTCGAACTCCTTGATGGTCATGCCGATGAAAGGGTCGAGGCACTCCAGCGCAAAATCGTAATGGTACTCGTAGCGTCGCGAATCCTGATAGTAGACCACGTTCGGGTCGAACCCGTCCTTGGTGATGATAGTGAACTTGATGTAGGGCGGCGAGGTCCAGCTTTGAAAAGCATCGTCCGGGAACGCAATCCGGCCCTTCCAGGCCGGCTCCGGTTCGCCCGCAAGAGCCGGCGACGTGACGGCAAGCGCCAACAGCAGGGAATGCAGCCAACGATACACAGTCACCACCCTTTCTTCGCTCAGACAAGGCTCTTTGCTCCGCGCGCGCAGACACGGCCTCAAAGCGGTACGTCCATTATACCGGAACACGGTGCGGCACTCAATGGCCCGTGGAGACCATTTACGAATCGGCCCGCGAGCGCTCTTGCAGCCACCGGTCGGCCCATTCTGCGGCTTGCTCGGTCGTGTGGAGCTGCCCCTCCAACTGAGCGATGTACAACTCCTCGGCGAGCTGACCCAATACCGGGCCGGGCATCGCCCCCAAACGTATCAGATCGTGGCCGTTGAGCAGAGGCTTGGGCTTGACGTCGACGTCGCGTAGCGCCTGGACGCGTCTCCGCAGCCGAGCCAATGACGCTAGAGCCTGCTTGTCGCACTCGGCCTCCCGAGCAGCACGCTCCAGCTCGTAAAGGTCCCAGAAGTAAGGCTTGGCCAAGAGCATCTTCAAGCGGGCCAAAGACATGGTATCGTCCAGCAGACTGCCCCGGTGCGTCAGAAGAAACGTAAGGTGTCTCGTCCTGTTACGGCTGAGCTTGAGGGCATGACACTTCGCGAGGGCCGCATCGGCCCGGCAACTCGCGAAGAACGCCGCCAGCGCTAGAGCACAATCGACTCGCTCGCGCAGCCGGCCCAGGACGGCCAAGGCTTGTTGACGGTGCGCTGTGCCCAACCCAGGGAAGATCGCATCGGCCAGGCCACTCTCGAACAGCATCGACGCGCCGGCTTGCCGATTCGGATCGACGAGTATGGCCTCCAACTCGGCCGCGATCCGCTCGCCGCTGATTCTGGTAATACGCTCCGCGTTTTGGCAGACAGCGTCAAACGTCGCCGGCTCGATCGCAAAGCCAAGCCGTGTCGAGAACCGAATGGCGCGCAGCATTCGCAGGTAATCTTCCGCGAACCGCTCCTGCGGGTCCCCGATGGTCCGCACGATCCGCTTGGCCAGATCGGCCTGCCCGCCAACATAGTCAATGACCTGCTCGGCACGTGGATCGTAGAACATGCCGTTGATGGTGAAGTCCCTGCGGCCGGCGTCGGCGGCGGCATTCGTGAACGCAACTTCATCAGGATGGCGACCGTCCTTGTAGCCGGCCTCTGAGCGAAAGGTCGCTACCTCGACCTGGCCACGCCGCATCAGGACAATCACGACGCCAAACTTGGCGCCGACGCTCAGCGTGCGGGAGAACAGCCGGACCACGTCCTTCGGACGAGCATTCGTGGCTACATCATAGTCTTTGGGCTTGCGGCCGAGCAGCATGTCACGCACGCAGCCGCCGGCCAGCAACGCCTCGAACCCGTGCTCCTGCAAGCGCCGGACGATCTGGATGGCCGCCTGTCTATTCGTCATGGCCTCGCGCCTGTAACAGCGTCACCGACATGGTTCCCCACGCCCGCCGGTCGACCGCATGAAACGATCCATAGGCGTCCAATACGGACACGCCCTTCTCAGTCCGAACGACCGCCATGCCCTTGTCCGCGATCTGATCGGCCAGCACCTCAAACAACTGAGCCAGACGCGAGCCCTCA
>CAZGRF010000653.1:0-2396 GCA_964527825.1 uncultured Pirellulales bacterium | reverse complement strand
CCTTCCGCGAGATAGAAGCGAGCCGTTGACTTGTTTGCTCGAACGTGTCCCACAAGGAAGCGATATCTACCTGACATTGCGCCAGTGCGCCCTTCACCGATGGGTCCACCACACCGCGTTCGAGATCGGCGATGATCCTTCTGATCTCGTCGGCCTTGCTCTCAAAGGGCACCTCCATGCCGCAGGCGAAACACGCCAGCGACCAATCTATGGGCAGGGACGACGTGCAGTACGCCAGCCAAAGCCGCTGACAGAAATCCTCGTTACTTTCAGATTCCTCAAGCAGGTTGATGATTTCGGTCAGCGCTTCGATAGCGCGCAGGTAGTCGGGATCGAACGCTTCTGCGGAGGCCAAGACTTGTCGCGTCCTTGCTGCCAGTTGCGTCATGCGGCCGAAGAATTCAGGCTCCGCTTCGATGAAGGCTGTCGGCTGGTTCCTGTCTATGCCGAGAGCATATACAGGCGGCTTGGCCTGAAGTATCCAGCTATGCCGCAACTGAGCCCAGCCGCCGAGGACGGTCCCGCAGCTCTTGGCCTTCCAGGCATCGCCTTCCATGAACGCCGGCGCGTTGGGCTCGGGTGGGTCCAGCAACACTGACACCGCATTGAGATAGTCGAGATACAGGCTGGACCCGGTAAACAGCGTCTTGAGCTTGTCAATGGTCTCCAGAAGCTTGGCTTTTTCGGGGTCCTCGATCCGTTCTCGCGCAAAGGCTGAGCCTAACGCAATGCAGATCTCCAAACCGTTTGGCACACTACGTTCACGGAATTCCCAACTGTCCGTCGTCCGCTGAAAGAGCACGCTGTCTGGAATCCGATACGCAGAGACAATCCGAAAGTTGGGCTCAGCCGTGACGTTGGGATCCTCGGACGCGAAGCGAAGCTGGTCGTTGATCTGAGGTCCACCCTCCTGCTCGGCTTTGGCGAAAAGCTCTGCGCGTTTGACGTCGAGGTCAATTCCCGTTGCCCCGGTGACCTCATCGGCAGCCACGATGATATCCCAGTCGTCGCTAACACCCAGGAACTCCTTGTAAGTACTGAAGAAGCCACGGTACTCATCGCACGCATTCGGGTCGTCCCCAAATCGCTCCGGCGTCAGACAGTCCCCCAACATGAGGATCGACAGAAGTTCGTCGTCGTAGCTGACCCTGAATGGAATCGACTGGAGCCATGCCACCGCGCGGAAATAACGGCTCAGGGTCTTGCCGCACGTGTAGAACCCCCTGACTTTATAGCGCGTGTAGTCCAGCTCGACGAAATCGTGCGTCGGCGGCCCCAACCAGCTCGGCTTCATCGTGACCTCGGCCGCGACAATCTTAGCCACCTCATCGTCGATGATAGCCATGATCGTGGCATCGTTGACATCGAATGTGTCATCCAGGAGCTTCAGAGCCGTGCCGACCACGATTGTGGCGCGCTGCTTCGCGGCCGCAACAAGCTCGGCGTCCGCTGTCGATGGGGCCGACGCGGCATCGAGGTTGGCCAGGATGAACCGCAGGATCTCGGGCAGCCGCTGCGCGTTGGCGTGTTCCATTGCCCGGATTGACTCTTCATAGAGGACGTGATACGCGTTGAGCAGGGAATCACTGGTCACAAAGACCGGCAGCGTTCGATGGACATAGGGTTCAAACACTTGCATGTAGCTCTGGTTCGTTATGAGGATATGATTCGCGTCAAGCCGCGCGATGTCGTCCTCGCTGAGACCTGCCTGGCGGGCCGCCGGTCTCCAATCATCGTCGCCGGCGTCCTCAGCAGAGGAGACACCGGGAAGAGGAAGCAGAGTCACGGCACAGATAATCGCCCCAATGAGAATAGTAGTTCGACCCCGAGATATGCCGGCCATAGTACTCTCCCGTTTCAAAGCCACCGCATGTTCACGCCTGTAGCATAGCACGATGCTAGCGTTGTGTCAAGGCCGAACGCGCGTCCTTTTTCGCGTTTTGGCGTGTCATCACGCGCAATGGGGTGAATACGAGAAGTCGAGTACTGCGGACCTGTTGTCCGGCTATGATTGGCTGGACAGAGGATGCCTCCAGAAGTATGATGGCCGCGTCAGGAAACTGGTCGGCACGGTGAGTGCCGGAGTCTGGTCTTTTTGGAGAAGGCACTATGAAGAGAACGCTCACGCTGGTCGCTGTCTGTGGCCTGACAGGCGCGGCGCTTGCGCCGGCGCAGACCCGCATCACCGTCGAAGCCGACAAGCCGGGCGCGACGATCAGCCCCACAATGTGGGGCATCTTCTTCGAGGACATCAACTTCGGCGCCGACGGTGGTCTGTATGCCGAGATGCTAAAGAACCGCTCGTTCGAGTTCCCCGACGGGATGATGGGCTGGAGCCGGATACTGCGGCCCCGTTCGGCCGGGTACATCTACATAGGCCGGGACCCCGGCAAATC
>CAZGRF010000652.1:0-2399 GCA_964527825.1 uncultured Pirellulales bacterium | reverse complement strand
GTACTGAGGCACCTCCCTCAACATCGTGCGGTAGTTGTTCACCAGCATCTCTGGGCGCGTATTGCGCGTGCACCACATGCTGGCGGCCAAGTTTGCCGGTTGCAGGAAGACCGGATATCCCAGTTCATTGGCACAGTCGATGAGCTGGGCCTCGGAAGTCACGACATGGAAGCGGGCCGTGGCGTCCGGTCCGACCCGCTCCTGGAAACGCCGACGCATGATGCTCTTGTCCTGGCAAAGGCGTGCCGATGCAGAAGAGACACATGGAATCCCAAGGGCGGCGCCGATCGCGGCCGTTTGGGCTACGTAATACTCGCCCAAGTTGTAAAGGCACACCATGGCCCGTCGGTTCTGGATCTCGCGGACCGCCTCAATGAGTTCTGAAACGGGCCGTGAGAAGTCAAATCGTTCGACTACCTCGAACCGGGAGACATCGGCAAGGCGGTGTTTGCTGTTGGTATCTACGAGTATGCCCAAGGGCAAGCCGCGTTTCTGAAGGCTCTCGTATTCGCCGCGCCGGGCCATGCCCAGGAACAGTACGGTCGGCTGCATTGATGATCTCTCGCTCATCTTGAAGCCTTGTTCATACCAGTAAGGCGACAAAGTCTTTAAGTCGATTCAACCCAGTTACAATCTCATCGGTCGGTATGGCGTAAGAGATGCGGAGGTGGCCATCGCAGCCGAAGGCCGACCCCGGCACTACCGCGATGTGGGCATGCTCCAGGAGCAGTTCGGCCAGCCGAGCTACATCTCCCACGCGCTGGCCTTGCCACGACCTGCTAAGCAGATCACCCACCTCGGGAAAGAGGTAAAATGCTCCGGATGGAACGACACAGGAAAGGTGGGGGACATCCGCAGTCCCTTGCAGCGCGGCGGCGCGTTGGGTACGCAACTGCTCTCGGATTCCCGTCACGAAAGCATCATTCTCGGGGTCCAAGGCAGCCAAAGCGGCGTACTGTACGAGGTTACAGGCATTGGACGCGGTGTGACTGCGGAGATTCGAGATAGCCTTGACGATCGGCTGAGGCGCAGCGACGAACCCGGCCCTCCAGCCGGCGATGCAATAAGTCTTCGAGAACGAACCCACGAGGATGGTCCGGGCCTTCATTTCGGGGACGAGCTTGACGACGTTATAATGAACCGCCGGTGGATAGACCAACTCATCGTAGCATTCGTCGAAGATACAGATCAGATCGTGTTCCAGTGCCAGGCGGGCGATGCCTTCCAGCACCTCGCAAGAGTATACAGCACCCGTTGGATTGTGCGGTGTGTTGAGGATAATCCCTCGGGTCCGCGGCGCGATGCATCGTTCCAACTCCGCCACATCGATCTGAAAGCTATTGCGGACTGTTGATAAGAACACCGGCGTCGCACCGGCCAGGCGCACCTGTTGCGGGAAAGTCACCCAGTAGGGAGCAGGGATGATGACCTCGTCCCCTGGCCCAAAGATGACCAGATTGGCGTTGAACAACGCCTGCTTGGCGCCGGCCGTGAAACCGACCTCCTCAGGCGTGTAGGCAATGCCGGTCTTTCGCGTCACCCTCTGAGCCAGTTGCTCGCGTAATTGCTGGATTCCCAAGGTATCCGTATATTGCGTGCGGCCGTCCTCAATCGCCCGTCGGGCGGCCTCCTTGATCCCTGGGCTGGTGTCTTGATCCAATTCGCCGGCGGCGAAGTTGACGACGTGGACTCCTTCCGAACGCAGTTTCCGTGCCCGGTTCCGCATGCCTGAGGTCTGCGACCCGGACAGACTCCTCATTCGTTCAGCTAGCACGCCCGGTCCCCTTCTCTGTTATCCATCCTTCTTGTAACGATTTGCCATCAGGAGCCTTACGGCGGCTCGCGGTTTGTTAGATGGTAGTTAGCGCAGTATTAGAATTTGGTGAAAACCCTTCGCTGTTCTCGTTTGTTCTCGGCCGATCTTCACCCGCATTTTCTCTTTCGCAGTCCGGCAGATAAGGCCGCCAGCAGATTCAAGGGGTCCTGCTGGTCTCCGTCAAGTGAACCGCACGGAGAGATTCTGGGGGCAGTGGCATCGGTGACGACTCGCCACTTTGCGCATCTGGTCTTTGCGATTGCCCTGGCATGGCACAGCCGTACTCGGTCCGGCAGCGTCCTGCTGGAAGATGATTCCATCGGTGGGGCTGTACGGTGCAGTGAACATGAATACAACAGAGATCACGCGGTGGCACCAGTCGGGTGCATAAAGAGGCTGAAGAAATAAACATACGGCGAGCCCCCTGCCACCGAACGGCAGAGAGCGACCCTGAGCCAGCAGCGCAAACGCGGGACACTCTCCCCCGTGAGATTCTGACTATGGCTCTCCGGGCGCGGGCGTGGAGGGAAGCCAACTCGTCGGGTCATTCCAGGTCGCCGGGGCCGCGGCAGGATTCTGAATC
>CAZGRF010000651.1:0-2406 GCA_964527825.1 uncultured Pirellulales bacterium | reverse complement strand
CCCAGTGTGATTGCATCGCACGATTGCCGCGACTGCCGCGTGCATCTCGCGCGCCCTCTCGATCACAAGATCGGTCGCGAATCGCGCGGCGAGGTGACCAAAGGCCCAGTTGCCATTCACGAGCACTGTTGAATCGGACTGATTCATCACCTCTGGAGTGGCAGAGGGATCCAAGGTGCCTCTCTCAATTGCTTCCACATACTCGACAACCCGCATCACGCCGTGAGCGGGGTGGCCGGACAGGTCGGCATCCACGAGAGCCTCGGCTACTTCGCGAGCAGCCAGCGAAGGAGTCCCGGCTGCCTCGAGAACCACGGCCGCGATCTCTGTCAACTGCTCAACGTCAAGCTGCTTCATTCCGGTCCCGCCTCCTTGTCTCTCCATCGTCTCTCTCTCCTCACCCCACACCCACAGACAAAGGTGCGCCGATGAAGCAACGTTGGTGCCACCGCTTCGGTCGAACACCTGCCAGCTGCCTCCGCAGCTCCCTAGCTCGACCTTCCAGTCACCGGGACGGCGGCGAAGTCATACGCGACGCGAGAAGTGGAGATGGACTCGCGCATACTCCGGTGCCTCCTGTTGACAGCGACATGCCCCGTCAGTAAAGTCAGAAATCGATTACACGATACCACAAGAGGAGGCAGGATTCTGACGACTTACACCATCCCGACGGTTGTGCCGCCCAGCCCCGTCGCCGCCAACGAGGTCGTGCTGGTTGCCTCCGGGGATTTGCGGCAGAACGCCAACCGCGTGTGCTGGCCCGCCCAGGCAAGAATGGAGGAACAGCTCGCAAATGTGTTTGAGAGGATGGGCTACACCCTTCGTCGCGCCCATCCTTATGACGCCGACAAGAATCACGGATTCATCGACTCTCAGCGCCGCGGTCTCGAGATCTTCCGGACAGTGGACCCACAAGCCAGACTCGTCGTCGCTGAAGCGGTATGGCAATACAGCCACCACGTCCTTGGGGGACTGAGATCCCACCAGGGCCCAATTCTCACCGTTGGAAACTGGAACGGCGAATGGCCCGGGCTGGTGGGAATACTCAATCTCAATGCCTGCCTCACGAAGGCTGGCGTGAGTTACTCCTCCCTCTGGTCAGAAGACTTCACTGACGCCTGGTTCATGGCGGGGCTGGAGGCTTGGCTCGAGACAGGCACGGTCGCGCACAGCGTTGACCACGTCCGAGAGCTCGACCCAGCCTCGTTGCCGCCGGACGAGGCAAACGCAGGCGCTGCCATTGCCGCGCACCTTCGCACCTACAAGGCAATACTTGGCGTCTTCGACGAAGGCTGCATGGGAATGTACAACGCCATAGTCGACGACGAATTGATCAATCCTCTTGGCATCTTCAAAGAGCGTTTGAGTCAATCAGCCCTTCTCGCAGAAATGAAACTTGTCACTGACGAGGAGGCGCACGCTGCCTTTGAGTGGCTCATTGACAAAGGAATGGAGTTTGAAGTTGGTCCAAATCCCACAAAGGATCTAACCCACGAGCAGTTGCGTCAACAACTCAAGATGTACACCGCTGCGGTTAGAATCGCGGATAGCTTCGGGTGCGATGTGATCGGCATCCAGTACCAACAAGGTCTCAAAGACATGGCGCCCGCCAGCGATCTCGCGGAGGGACTTCTCAACAACGCAGACCGGCCTCCTGTGCGGCACCGGCTCACCGGCGAGATACTCTACCCGGGCCGACCTGTCACGCATTTCAACGAGGTCGATGAGGGTGCCGGGATTGACGCTCTCATCACCTACAGGGTATTGACATCGATGGGCCTCGATCCGGCGACCACCCTCCACGATGTGCGGTGGGGAGAAACCTACGAAATCGAAGGGAACCCCGTCTTCGTCTGGACCTTCATGATCTCCGGCGCTGTTCCACCATCGCACCTGGATGGGGGTTTCGCTGGAGCGACGAGTGTGCGCCAGCCTCCTATGTATTTTCCCGAGGGGGGCGGCACCATCAAGGGGACATGCAGGCCAGGTGAGATCGTGTGGAGTCGCATCTTCATCGAGGATTCGCGCCTGAACGCCGATCTCGGCCGTGGGACAGCCGTCCGCTTGCCTCAGAGCGAGACGGAGCGTCGCTGGAACCTCACAACTCCTGAGTGGCCCATCATGCATACGGTGCTCCATGGTGTGGGAAGGGACCAGTTCATGGCTCGGCACAAGGCAAACCATGTGAATGTGGCCTACGCTCCAGACGCACCAACCGCCGACCGACTGTTGGCGCTCAAGGCATCCACACTGTCAGAGCTTGGAGTCAGTGTGCACCTGTGCGGTGACACAGCTCTCGACTGAAATGTTGCTCGGCATCGACGTTGGGACGGCAAGCTCCAAGGGCGCACTCGTGACCCTTGACGGTGAGGTCGTGGCAACTGCATCAGTTCCTCACGGTATCTC
>CAZGRF010000650.1:0-2408 GCA_964527825.1 uncultured Pirellulales bacterium | reverse complement strand
GGGTGCGATTCACGATTGTAGGTAGATTTTAGGCCGCCATGGGCTTGGTTTGCCAGAAAGAGTCCCATTCGGCGTTGAGCCATGTGATCCGCAGGGCCAGAACCGCCGATGAACCTGGCCGAGTCCAAATCATCCCCGATTGCTTGAGTCGCGTTGCCACCACGTGCTTGCAAGCCCCCTCCACAGACCCCGAGCCGATGTCGTATCCTTGAGCCCGAAAGACATCGTAACGCATCTGCTCCTCATTCGTGGAAAGGTAACGGATCAGATCGTCGAGGGCTTCACGCTTGCGGTGGCGATGACCCTGACGTTGCGTCTTGAGATTCTCCAGCAGAACGCGGGTCTGTCCCTCCCATAACAGCGACAGACGTTCCTCGACCCACTGCCGGGTCAGAGGCGTCCCTTCGCCCCACAACGCCTTGCCGCAATTCCAGACGTGTTCGCTGGCGTGATACCAGTCGATAATGAACACCGCGCGACGAAAGTGACGGGCGTGTTCGCTACGGATCCAGGGGGCCCCATCGCCCAGATACACCACTTCCACGGCGTCTCGTAAACCCCACCGACAGGCCGCCAGCCAGAGATACCAACCAAACGTCTCGGAGTTGCAGAACCGTCCCACATAGTACGAATGCCGCCGGAGATCCTCGTCCTCCCAGTAGATACAGCCTATCTTGACTTCGTGCCAACCGTCCTGCTCATGGGCGGTGGTGCCGTCGACACTGACATACAGCCGGGGTGGCTGCGTCTGGGCGGTAGGGATTTCTCGTCCCGTTTCAAACCGCTGACGCGGGTGTTCTTGTTGCCGTTGCGACACCGAACCAACTTGGTGGACCAGCCGCTCGACCGTGGTATCGGAAACCTCCTCACCGAACAACGCTTGGATCTTCCGAACCGTTTCGGCGAAACTGTCATCAATGGCTAACAGGCTGCACCCTTGGGCCAAAGCGGGACTGAGTTGCTCGGACCCCAGCCCACTGGTGTGGTCATAGGGCGCTTCGCTTCGATGACAGACCGAGCAGTGATAATAGGCCCGCCGGATCGTGATCCAGCCCCACAGCGTGTGGAGCGACCGAGGCCGATGGCCCACAAACCGCATTGAGCCGCCACACGAACAGGGAATGTGACTGCCTCGATAGCCGTTGCGGCCCCGATCGACCAGACGCTGCAACAGACCAACACCCAGAGACTTGAGGATCCCCTCAACCGATTGTTCTAATTGCCCCAGATCTCCTCGTGCCAGAGTCAATTCCTCGCCGTAGATGGCTTCCAATCGATCGAGAATTCTGCTATCCATGGTTCCGCCCTTCATCCGTAGGTTCATAGAATGGTTCCTAATCCTTCTATCCTACATGAAGGGCTTTGTCCTTCTACCTACAAACATGAATCGCACCCATTAGCAAAAACAGGGTTCGCCCGTTCGAAGCGTCGAGAGTGAAGAATCTGCACCGGCGCCCCGGCATGGCTCATCGCCCATTCTGCTTGACAAGGACGGAGGTCGGGAGTACAGTCACGCCGGGTGTGATGAGAAGAGGCGATATCCCTCGCCACGTTGTGATCTGCAAGACGTATTCGTTGGGTTTGCGTTCGTTCGGATCGGATAGGCAGATACGGCTCAGAGTCGGGCACGAGGCCAGACGCATGGAAGCGCAGAAGAGGAACACAAAGGGAGAATGCAGAGTTCGGTTGGTTCTCGTTGCCGCGTTGCTCATGTCGGTGAGTGCGACGGCGGAGTACGTCACGCTGACGGTTCCGAACGGCGGCTTTGAGCTGCCCGGCACGGGGAAGCAGACCGGCTGGGACGGCGAGTGGCCAGGCACGCTTGATATCCCTGGCTGGAGCAGCGACACGATCGCGGTCGATTCGGGTGTCGAAGCAAGTTATAGAGCCATCGACGGCCAGTGGAGTGCCTTCCTGATGGGTGACCTGCAGTTAGAGTCGGGCCAGATGGGCGATCCGGCGATCTGGAACCTGCTGCCCTATGTGATCCAGGCCGGCGATGAATTCGTGTTGTCTCTCGATGCGTGGAGTATTTGGCGAACGACCGAATTGACGATGACGCTGTACTATCACGAAATCGGCGGAGAGAGAATCCCGGTGGCGACGCAGAGCGTACCGCTGACGGATTCCGTGCAGACGTTCAGGTTGTGTTTCGCGGCCGATGACGTTCCGGAGGCCATCGGCCACAAGCTCGGCATTGAGATCAACAATCCCGGGGCCGGCTACGCAGGTATCGATAATGTCCGCATCCCCGAGCCGACGACCGTCCTGCTGCTTGGAGTGGGAGGGGTGCCGCTGCTGCGACGACGCAGAACGGTAACGCCGGCAGGCGACATCCGATAGCACTCGGCGGCGCGACGCCGCAGAAAGCGGCGATTTCGTTTGACAGGTCTGTAACGGATTCCTAA
>CAZGRF010000649.1:0-2413 GCA_964527825.1 uncultured Pirellulales bacterium | reverse complement strand
GCCCGCGGCGGCCCCGACAACGGTGGCAAGACCCTTGCCCGTGCTGCCCGAGCCGCTGCCAAGCCAGAGAATCTCGCCGGTTTCGACGTCCACCAGCTTGGCGGTCATTTCCATCTTCTCCTTGCCGTACTTGGGTACGCTGACAAGCATAACGGCCGGCACGTTCAACACCCGTCCCGCACGGGCGGCGTCCTGCTCGGTGGTGATGGCCGAGGCCTGAAACTCTTGCTCTTTGAGCAGGGCCTGCATCTTCGCGCGTTCCATGACTCTGTAGCCCTTCTGGAACAATTCCATGGTGAAGAAGTCGGCAACCGTACTCTTGGCGGCTTCGCCGTAGACTTGGCCCGTGACATCAGTTATGGCCACTCTGTCCAACCCCGAAAAATCGTAACCGGGGGCCGCGTAACTCTCACCTTTGCTCGAGGCGCAACCCGCGACAAGCAGGGCGCTCAGCAACATACACACGTATACGTTTTTCATTGTCTGTACCTCCTGTGCATTCAATTGGCATCGAGATAGGACTCACGCGCGCATATACGTAGGCGATTCGGTTCGTGTTGTCAAATGTTTTCGACGCAAATGCGGTGCCAGTCGTCGCCGGCGCTCTTGGACGCCGATTTGCCTCACTGCGGCGGGTCGGACGGCCTCCTGCCGGTCCGCGGCGGTGTTATGTCAGATTGTAGGCGCAGCTCGTGTGGTCCGGTCGTCTCTGCGGCGGGTCGGGCCACTTCAGAACATCGAACAGATACTCACCGGCCTGGCGAATCATGACGCTCGGCGTGCAGGGGCACATCTCGAATGCCCCGATGATCTCGTTGTCGTGCCTGTCCAGGACTTCGAGCAGGTAGTTCCAGTCTTTGCGTGGAATGCCGCCATGCAGGCCGGGCGGTTCGTGGTCGTCCGTCTGGCCATAGTTGTCCGTCAGGTGCAGATGCGCCACGCGTGGTGCCAGCGCATCGACATACTGCCTGAACGAATGGCCCGCATCGATATTCGCATATCCCGTATCAAGGCAGTAGCGAATCGATTCAAACCGCTTGCCGACGTTGAGCAGCGTGGGGAGTGGTCCGGTTTCGAGGCACAACGTAACGCCTTCGGCGTCGGCCATCTTGACGACCTCGGCCGCGAAGTCCGTTCCATTGAGCTCGGGGCCGTGCAAAATGTCGAGACTTTCGAGCTCGGCCACGATGTTGGCGTCGAGCATCTTGGCGCATTCGATCTGCTCGGCCCATTGCTCCAGCGTGGGTTTGTCGGTTCGCGCCCGCATGGAAACCAGCATATCCTGGGTGGCGGCCCGCAGCCGTTGCCAATTGCGCCGCTCGTAGCGGCACTCCTTCTGGCCACGGAGGGTCGGCCGTAGCTCGACGCCGAAGCCCAGAGATTTCAGATATTGGCACTCTTGTTCTAACGAGAGCGGATGCTCGCGCCACCAGAAGATCATCGTGGAGATCACGTATCTGATTCGCATGGTTCCATCCCCATTGTTCCCATAAGATGTCTCTCCGACAAAAGGTAATATCGAAGGAATGTCGTCTCGGGTTGAACGTTTCCGAGGAAATCGAGCGTGTTCGCTGCTTCCAAGAATCCGCATACGTGGTGCTCAAACGTGGAATGCCCGCCTTTGTCCAATAATACTCGCCTTCTGTCGCTTGGCGATGTCGCGGCGGCCGGCGCGGATGCGATCCGGAGACATGCGAAGGCTCCCAGCTTCGAGACGGCAGAGACGAAAAAGGTTGGAGGATCGCGCAGGTGCGTCTATAATGACCGAAAACCGATTCTCTGGAGATTACCTATGTGTGAAACATGTGGTTGCAGCGGAGCCGGCGACGAGAAGGGCTTCGAGGAGAGGGTCAGCGAGGTTATTGAGTCGATCCGACCGGCCCTGCAAGGCCACGGCGGCGACGTGGAGCTTATCAGCGTGGACGATGACAACACCGTGAAGGTTCGTCTGCAGGGGGCCTGCCAAGGCTGTCCGGGGGCGGCCATGACGATGAAAATGGGCATCGAGCGCATCCTCAAGGAGAAGGTGCCCGAAGTCAAAGAAGTTGTCGCCATCGCTTAGCCACGGGCCGTATTCGCGAGACCGGAGATGGGTGATTGTCTGAGTGCGAACCGCCGGAGAAGACCTATTTGAAGAAATCTCCGATGCGCCGAGCATTCGGCTCTTCAATCACCCCCTCTTCGGTGATGATGGCAGTGATGTTCTCGGCGGGGGTGACGTCGAAGGCAGGGTTGCAGACCCCGACGCCCGTCGGGGCGGTTGGCATGCCCCCGCATCGGGTGACTTCGTCGGGCTCTCTCTGTTCGAGGGGAATCTCGGAACCACTCGCGAGGTTTAGGTCGAACGTGCTTGAAGGGGCGGCGATGTAAAACGGGATGCGGTGGTGTTTGGCCAGGATGCTCAGGCTGTAAG
>CAZGRF010000648.1:0-2413 GCA_964527825.1 uncultured Pirellulales bacterium | reverse complement strand
TAAGGCCGAGAGGCTGGGCGGCAATCTGCCTGAGATCGCCCGGCTTCGGGCGGCCGTTTGTGGCGCCATTGTCGAGCAGCAGCAAGGGCACCAGCAGGACGCTTTGCGGGTCGCCCAGGCGAAACGGCGAATCGCCGACGGCTGGCATTCCGTGGGTGAGCGAATCCTGGGCGACGCTGAGGCCGATGACGCGCAGGCGCAATTGCTGCGGCAGGAATTGGCGGCGGCCCGCCTGCAGACCGAGGACGCCGTGGCCAAGGCCGAGCGGGCGCTCAAGCATGGTGACATCGAGACGGCGGTCGATCTGATTCGGGCCGCCGGTATCGCCGAGAACAGAAACGGTCAGGTCGGCGAGTTGCTTCGCCAGATCAAACGACAGGCAAGCGAACAGGTTCGCTCCCGTCTCGAACAGGGCCGCGTCGATCGAGCTCAGTCGCTCCTGCAGCGGTTGGCTCCGCTCAACGGAGATGCCGAGGAAATCGACGATCTGCGCCGGGCGCTGACGCACTGCCACCAGGCGGCGGAATTCGTCGCCGCGGGCAATCCGAACGCTGCCCTGCCGCTGCTGCGCAAGGTCAAGCTGATCTGCCCGTCAGCAAAGTGGCTCGATAAGGCGCTGGCCGACATTAAGCAGGCGGCCCAAGCCCTGGATGAGTTGGATGCGGGCCCGCTGGGTCTGAGCATCGCCGACGCGGAGGGCGCTCAGGGCCGAGGACGAACGATGGATAACGATGGAACTGTAGGGTGGGGCTTGCCCCACCGAAATGCTTCGGAGAGTGGTCGGTGGGGTGAACCCCACCCTACGGAGTCTTCGTCAGGTCTGCCTTCGGAGTTTGTCATGCAGATGGACGGCATCGGCAGCTACCTTGTCTTTCGCGAGGCCCGCGTCACGGTGGGCCCGGTCAGCTCGTCGGCGCGGCCAACCTTAGGTTTGATGGCCGAGCCGGACCTGCCGGTCGTCAGCGTCGAGCGCGTCGACAGTGACTATTTCGTGCGTTCAGACCGGGCCATAGACGTCAACGGGCGGGCGGTGAAAGAGAAGCTGCTTGCTGACGGCGACGTGATCGCACTGTCGCCGCGCTGTCGGCTGCGCTTCCGCTTGCCCAACCCGGCCAGCGCGACGGCGCTGCTGATGCTCTCGGGCGCGCGGCTGGGCCGGCCCGATATCCGGCACATCGTTCTCATGGGACGCGACATTCTCGTTGGGCCTTACACCAACAACCATATCCAAACGGAGCATCTGGATGAAACCGTGACGTTCTTCGTGCAGAACGAGCGGCTGCTGTGCCGGGCGAACCAGCCCGTCAGTGTCAATGAGCGCCCGATGCAGCCGAGCACAGGTTTGACCGTAGACACGCCGATTCGGATCGGCGCGCTGTCGATGGTCCTGACGAAGTTTCACGCATAGGAAGAGAGAAATCATAACGACCTCATAATCCGGCAGAAGACCTATGGACCCGTACCAATACAAATATGGAGACCGGCCCCTGGAGGGATACACGATCCAGCGCGCGGCCGGACGAGGCGGCTTCGGCGAGGTCTACTACGCCGTCAGCGACAGCGGCCGCCAGGTGGCGCTCAAGGTGATCCAGAGCCACGAGCAGATCGAGCTGCGCGGCATCAGCCAGTGCATGAATCTCAAGAGCCCCCACCTGGTGACGGTCTTCGACGTCAAGCACAACGATCAGGGTCGGCCTTTCGTTATCATGGAATACGTCTCGGGGCCGGCGCTGAGCGACCTGCTGAAGGAATCACCCGGCGGGCTCGGATCTCAGAAGGCGGCATTCTTCCTGCGTGAGATTGCCAAGGGCCTGTCCTACCTGCACGAATGTGGCATCGTGCACCGGGACCTCAAGCCCAGCAACATCTTCTACGAGAACGGCTACGTCAAGATCGGTGACTACGGCCTGACCAAGGCGATGAGCACCAGCCGGCACGTCAGTCACACCATCACGGTTGGCACGGTCCACTATATGGCACCAGAGATCGGCGCGGGCCGTTACGACCGCAGCGTCGATATCTACGCTCTGGGCGTATTGCTTTATGAAATGCTCACTGGCCAAGTTCCTTTCCTCGGGGCCAGTCCGGCCGAGATCCTGATGAAACACATGTCCGCGGCCCCCGATCTGAGCCACATTGAGGAGCCTTTTGCACGCGTGATCCGGAAAGCCTTGGCCAAGGACCCTGCCGAGCGGTATCAGACGGTTCAGGAGATGGTCGAGGACATCTTCGGCACTGAGCACGTTCGCAACAGCGTCTCCCAATTCTCGCCGGAAGAGCTGTCGGTCGTCGCTGAGCATGTGGCGCAGAAGATCGGTCGCGCTCAGCCGGCAGCCGGCGCATATCGACCTGCCGGCACCAAAGGCAAGGACCAGAGCGATTTCAGCAAAGAGATCGGCAAGAAGGCCGAGCG
>CAZGRF010000647.1:0-2415 GCA_964527825.1 uncultured Pirellulales bacterium | reverse complement strand
ATGTACTCGGCATTGGGATCATCGGGACTGCCGGTCTCGATGGGATGGTACATGATCTCGCTGATCCGCAGGCTCTCGGCCACCGGCCCGACGGCAAACGTCGCCTCGTTCAACGCGCTCCACGTCGAGCCGCTGAGCACCCGGGCCTTGACCTGCGTGCTGCCGCTCAATCTCACCGGATCGGTGTAGCGAATGGCGGTCGGCGACACCCCGCTGGGTGTGCCGCCACCTGCTCCCTTGGCCGCCACCAGCTCGACCGAGAGCAGCAAGTCGGAACTGCTGGGGGACTCATTCAGGGCCTGAACGGCAAGGACGTTTTGTCCTGCATGAAGCTGATTGACATACGCTGAGATGTTGAACGTCTCAGACTCGATCGCGTCGATATCCGAGTGGCTCGCGCTGGCGGAGGAGTTCCACACGGGCGTGCCGTCAAACAGCATCCGCGCGACCTCCACACCGTTGACGTATGCGACGAAGCCGTCGTCATACCTGGCTTTCAGCCCGAGGTAGGACAAGTCCGGCAAATCGTCGGCGGAAACGTCAAACGGAATGCGGATGTAGCAGCTCGCGTTGCGGCCGTACATCTGCGCCTGGACGTCGATGTTGAAGAACTGCTCGTAGCCGGTGCTGCGCTCGTAGCCGATGCCACCGGTGCCGCTGATCCAGGCGGAATCATCGAAGTCGGTCCCGCCCCGCCAAGCGTCATCGATCGGACCCGTGGGCACCAAGACGCGCTTGAGAGCGAGTTCCGGCGCCAACGTGAGCTGGCCGCCGGCCTTGACCGCCATGCCCCAAACACGAGGGTCGCTGCCGTCGAGCGTGTACCAGATGGCCCCGGTCCCCGCGCTCAGCGACAGCGTGCTGCCGGCGGCGACGCGACCACCATGCTGGAACTGATTGTCGACATAAAAATCAGGGGGAGAAAGGGACGGATAGAACCCCGCCTGCCTGAGTTGGCTAAGCACGATATCCGTGCGAACCGAGAAATACGTGTCCACCAGGCGATTTAGCTCACCGACCCACTCCACGTCACGCGTGTACGGACGAGATCGTCGGCTGTCACCCCATCGTGCGGACTCTCCCACGATGGCGCCGTAGACCTCATTGGCGCGGTTCATGTATCTGTCGCTGCACGGACCCGGCGTTAGAACCCCGTCGTTGAAGAAACGCTTGTAGATATGATCCGCCATCAAGACTCGGAAATCCGCGTTGTCCATCAGCCTGTAGACGAGATAGTGGGGATTCTGTTGCCCTACCACTGTGACGCGATTCTCATAAGCTGACTCAAGCGTCCACTCCACATCCCAAGGCACAAATATGAAGGGACCCGCCGGCTCTCGCCTCCGCACGGCGTAGAAATTACGCGGGACTTGGTTGTTGCACAGAAGCACCGGAGCATCCCGGCTGCCCGTGTAGTAGATCATTAGCATGTAGTCGATCATGGCATCGATATCGACGTATTGCTGGATGGCTTCGTAGGCCTCCGTGCTGCTAAGATCGCCGGCGGCCATGCCAAATAGGGTGTTCCATGCGTTGAGGTCTCCTGTCTTGACCTCCATCGTCGAGTTGGCAAACAAGACGTCGTAGTCTTCCTTGTCTCCGCCCAGGTGTTCAGCAAGGAAGCCGTCATCGGGTCTCTCGACGAAGATGTACATGCCCCAGTACAGCCCGTTGATGTAGACATTGACGCCTCGGCTGTGAGGCGTGAGCCCACCAAGATCGCGAATAGTGTCGCGTGAGTACTGGTCCCGCAGATAGTCCGCGTGGTCGGTCCCCAGACCGCCGCAGGCCGTGCTGTCGCCGAACCACGAGTAGTTCCAGATGGCCCGCACGATCAGAGACTCGAAAGTCTCGACATCAGTGTCCTTGAAGAGAGGGAATCGCAGCTTCGCAGGACCATACTCGTTCTTGAAGAGCATCCGGAGCGAATGTTTTCCGACGCTGGCGCTCCGCCCGTACTGGCTCCCGTGCACGCGGAGACCCGCATTGACCTGGAAGTCCTCTCCCTTGATCGGGTCGATCCACTCTACGGAGGCTGGTCTCTCCCAAGCAATACCCCCGGCCTGAAGATTCGCGTAAATCCCTCTCTGGGCCCCAAAGAAATCATCGTTGTCTATTACGATGCACACGGAAGGAACGCTCTTGAGATCGTCTTTGATCGTTGGGGCGTAGGCGGGGTCGTCGACCACATCCGGATCCATCTGGTAGTCAACAATGGTCGATCCCCATGTCGCCGGAAAACCCGCAGGGAGCTTGGGCTGTCGTATCACATCGTCCAGGAAAATGTAAGTGGAACTCACGATGGGTGAAGATACCCAACTCTCTTTGGTTGCTACTGCTCGCACACATGTCGTCCGGGCGATCTCAATCGGTCCGGTGTACAGTGTCCCAGCCAGGAAACGCCCGGAGTCATCG
>CAZGRF010000646.1:0-2423 GCA_964527825.1 uncultured Pirellulales bacterium | reverse complement strand
CCCGTGCAAGCGATATCGACTCCACCGGGATATCGTGAATCGGGACACCCTCATCGTTTCTGCTGCAGAGGTCCCCCCCGACGGCTGCTGCCGAAGCGGGGGCCTCCACGAAGTCTCTGTCGTACACCAGGTGGCTGCAATCAGTGTCGATCGGGACCTCCATGAGCTCCTCGATTGACAGGCAGAACAGACACTCTGGTCCTTGGCAATAACAGGGGCCGTCGGACCCTGTCGCATTGGCAGTCCAGAGTGCCAGGGCGATCAGAGCCACAGTCAGTCTTCGCTTTAGCCAACTTCCGTTCATATCAAGTGGGAATCCTCTTTCTAAAGATGCCATGCCATGGAATCAGAACTTGCATATCAGTGATAGCGCCACCGCAGGGGCATGGCAGCGGTAATCGCCGGTGCCGCCCAGGTAGTTTCTCTTGTTGAGATCTCTGTCGAAAATGCCCAGCAGGTTGTACCCGTCGAGGCGGAGCGTCGTGTTCTTGTTCGGCTGATACTGCAGGCCCAGGTTCAGGAAGTAGTTGCCCCGGTAGGCCCGCTCCCAGTCGCTCGGGACGAACGGCAGATGGTTGGAGGTGACGCCGGGCTGGTAGTCGTCGAAGTCCCTCAAGCCGGGGAAACCCCAGTAGACCCGCAACGAACCGTCCACGGTCCAGTGATCCTCGAGCTTGTGTTGGGCCGTGATCTTGGTGACATGATTGGACCAGCCCGCCAGGTCGTCCCCGTAGCCGTAGGGCTCGGCCGTGAGAAGGGTGTCTTGTCCGGGCTCAAGATCGAAATCGTAGAGCTTTGTGTATCCGTGGGAAATCTGCAGTCGCGTCTTGTCCGTGTGGTAACTGGCCTCCAGCTCAAGGCCATATTCCCGCTGGGTGCCGACGGGGACGACATCTTGCAGGCCGGCATCCCATGAGATCACATCCAGGTTGTAGTGCACGAACACCGAGCCGGCCAGGTCGAGCCTTTCGCTTTGCTTGCGTTCATACCGCAGTTCGACACTGTCCAGCACCTCTGGGTCGCTTGTCTGGACGCCGGCCAAGGCCTGGATCTTCAACTGATTCTCAACGTTGGCGCGCACCGAGCGAGACCACATCAGCTTGAGCGTATCTCTGTCGGTCGGGGAGTGCACGACCGCCACGCGGGGGGAGAACATCCAGTCGGTATAAGTATGATGATCGAGCCTGGCGCCGAGGAACGTTGTCCACCGGTCGTTGATCGTCCACTGGTGTTCGCCGAGCAGCGAATAGAGATTGGTGGCCCATCGCGGCATGGGATGATTCTTGTCGTCGACGGCATCGCCACCGGGCCAGCCGACAGGGTCCAGACCCAGCTCGCGGTGCGATACCTCGCCGCCGAAGGCGATCTTATGTTGTTCCGTGGGTTGCCATCGCATCAGGAGTTTGCCGTAGTACTCATCTTCCCGGTCGGCGGTGGTGACGGCGTTCGCCTGGAACACATCATAACTAAGCATACTGTAGCTGACGGCGTAATCGAGGTCGATCTTGTCGGTCAACTCCTGGGTGCGCCCGATGTAACCTGTCGCCTGCTGGTAGCGGTAGCTGTTGGGATACATGGGAGACACGAACTGCTGGGTGTCGGGGTTATAGAATTCAGCCCACCAGTCGGCCCACCCATAGGGATCGCGGGCCAGCAGGCCAGGGTGCCAGACGTACTGTTGTCCGCCTTGGGTGTAGCGCGCCCAGATGTCCCAGCCGTCCCGCCTGATCTCGGCGTACAGCTTGGTGGGCGGAAGGCGATCTTGCTGTTCGTTGTCGCGCGGCATCTGGGTGATCGTGAAGGGTTCGCCGGCGGGCCAACCATCGGCCGGGAAGGCGGGCGGTTGGGGCTGGGGACCCCACTCTGGTTGCCACCACGACCAATGCGATTCCGTCGGGAACTCGTGCGGAAAGATCTGGGTGGCTTGGTCAGCGGGGGCGCCAAGGTACCTGGAAATGCCGGCGTACACGAAGACGCCGCCGTCGCCATCCTTGAACTTCTGCCCGTGCTTGATCTCCGCCGAGTAGAACTCCTCGATAGCGCCGGCGCGTCCCGTGACCTCCGTGCCCTGGAAGGTCTCCGCGTTGTAGGTCACGATGTTGATGACCATGGCGACAGCCCCCGGCCCGTACAGGGCCGAGCCCGGCCCGCGGATCACGTCGACGTGGTGGATGTCGCTCAACATGACCAGGTCCCGCTCGCTTAGGGCGCCGAACACGGTCCGCTCGTTGATGATGTGTCCGTTGACGAGCAGAAGATACTTGTCGTCGCGATCGTTGATGATCCCTCTCAAGCCCAGGTGATCGGGCCCCCAGTGCTGCCGCATCCACTGGAGGTTCGGCACGTAGATGTCCAGCAACTCGAAGAGGCTGCGGGCGCCCGATGCCTGAATCTGCTCGCGCGTGATCGTCGTCACGGCGGCG
>CAZGRF010000645.1:0-2424 GCA_964527825.1 uncultured Pirellulales bacterium | reverse complement strand
AAAGAGTTGCGTGCGTGGGCGGGAGCAAGAAGGGGTGCGCACGTCACGCCATTTGCATGTTTCACGAATTGCCTTGCCGTCAGCGAGCGTGGAGGCGCGCCGAACCACGTTCGCAGATATGCGTCGGATCGCTCGTCGTTCTATCTGAGGGGAATCTACGGCTCAAGCGAACCGGCGGCGACAGCGTTTTGGGTGAGGCGGGGACTGCAAATCTGCAGCGTCGAGTCGAGCAGTGTCGTGTCGCTGCGATTCTTCTGAACATGCAGACTCCCGATTTGAGCGACGACCCCTGAGTTTTCAACCACGTCGAGGAAACCGACGAGCTGACGCAGCGAGATAGCCTTGAATTCAATGGTGACGCTCGTCTCGGTGTATCCCGGTTGCGGCTGGAGCGCGTCCTGTCGCATCGTAAGTACGTGGCCCGCAAGCTTGTGCTGCTCGATCAGCGATTCCAGGAAGGGTAGCAGCTCAAACGCGGGGTCCTGCCGGGTGATACGTGCCTGGATGCTCTCGAATTCCTCTCGCAGCGCCGTATACTCGGCGCTCTTGGCGCGGACCTCCGCGAGTTCGCTCTGCTTCTCGGGTATGACACGTTCGAGCGTGCGAATCCGGTCCTGGGCGGGTTTGACCGCGAATCCGTAAACCGCCCAGGCGGCGACGACGGCCGTCATGCTGATGGCGAGCGTTCGTTCTCTTCTGGTCAGGTGTAGCATCTATGGCACCGTTCTTCGGGTAGACAGAGACAGAGTAAAAAGCACCTTTCCCATTTCTTTGTTCGGATTCGGGCCGTCGACGATATCGAAGCCGGGAACCGCTTCGAGCGTGCGTTGCCAGTCGGACAGGGCAGCGAAGGAGTCGCAGTTGCCTATCACGCGGACCGAATCGCTTGCGATCAGGAGGTCGTCGATCACCAGGCTGCCATCCGGGGGGCGGTGGGCGCTCAGCGCCTGTAGAACCTCCAGCGGCGTCAGCCGTCCGGGTTGAAACGACGTCAACACAGCACAATCATCGCGGAACGAATCGAGCTTTTGTTGGAGCTGCGCCAGAGGGTTGACGATGCCTTTCTCTTCGGGCAGGGTTTGTCGGAAGATGTCTCGCTCGTGCGCCTTTGCTTTGGCGTATCGCGACTCCAGGTGTGACAGCCGCAGGAACATGCCGATGATCCAGACCGCGACGATGGCGGTCAGCAAGACGCCGCAGGTGGCCGATTCTTTTCGAACGTTAGCACGCGGCGTTGTCCGCGTCTTGTAGGGCGTGAGAAAGTTGATCCTGCCGGATGGGGCTGGTAGCAGCATCCGCAAGGCGAGCCCTTCGGCCACGCATATCGGAAAGCCAGCCTCGGTTTCTGCGGGTGGCCCAATCCGCGCGTACGGGTCCACCACGGTTGTTCGGCAGCCAATTTCGCTTTCGATCATGGCGGCGAGAGGCTGGGCGGTCTTCGGCGCACAAACGAGAAAGACGTGGAGGTCAGTATCCGGATCGACGTCAAATAGCTTGCGCCAGGTGATATCGACTTCACGGCTCAGGACGTCAGTGACTTGTCCGGCGAGCGCGTCCGCCTCGTAGTCGCGGGGCACGGCGATGGGGATATTCCTGACCATGAGGATTTCGCCGTCTTGTGCAATCGCCAGGCTCAGAAGCCATTCATCCACGCAGCAGAGCAGGGCGATTCCTCGCTTGGCCTCGGGATGGTTGACGGCCAAGGCCGTGTGGGCGGCGGTGATGGCCGTGTCGACGACCGTCGGTCGTATGCGGGCCTCACCCAGCAGGTGCAGCTCTTCCTGGAGCAACTCGCTGGATGTCGCCGCAACCAGAACTGAGTGACGCTTGTTTTCCAGCGGACGGGTAGAACAGACCTGCACGATAGCTTCGTCACCTGGGATGGGGAAGTTGTCCCTCAGAATCGAGTTGTCTGTTTCTGCGAGTTTCTTTAGCGTCGAGGCGTTGATCTCCGCGTCGGCGAAGAAAACCGCGTGATGGGGTAGCGAGACGGCCACGTCGGCCTTACGGTCGAAGCCGTGCACGCCGGTCAGTTGGCGGAGAATGTCGACCGGCGAGTCCGTACTCCGGCGTGTTTGCATCCCGAAGGTTCTCTCGACGCGGAAACCCTCGGACGTGCGCGCCATCTGCACGACACGGACGTGGTAACGTCCTATGTCTATACCGATCGATCTGTTAGCCATGATCCAGTCTTTCGCCCTTCCCCCGAAGCCGAAACAGAGCGCCTATACACGAGACTCTCTGTACAGAACAATATCGACATTTCCGGCTCGCGTATTTCTTCGCAAGACGGCCTCAATGCGACAGCGGTGGTCGCCAACGGTTCCCGACGCACAGACGCGGTAGTACGGCTCGGCGGAACTGACGGCGATGCTGTCTTTGATTGCCTGATAAACATTATCGGTCATACCCGGCACGTCTCTG
>CAZGRF010000644.1:0-2424 GCA_964527825.1 uncultured Pirellulales bacterium | reverse complement strand
CGACACGTCAGTTCGATCATGATTGACCTGCAGGCGGCAGGCTGGTATACTATGGCTTAATGAGCGACATCCTGATACGGATCAAACGAGCGGTTCTGGCAGGACGCTATGCGTTCAGCGAGAAGGCCCGAATCGAGATGGAGGCCAACAGCCTCACGGAACTCGACGTGGCTGAGTCGATTCTGAATGCCGTAGCAATCTACAAGAGACTTCGCTCTCATCGCGAATCGCAGACGTGATCCAAGGAACACCTCTATGTCATCCAGAGTACAAACCTGGACGGCTTGATGATCTATACGAAGGGCAAATTGGTTCGAGAGGCAGAGTCCGAAACCTACTATTTCCTGATTTCGTCCAAGAAGGCCCTCTGACAAGAGATGAACACGTTAAAGATCACTATCTGCCCATCTTGCGGGAGCACCGAGATCAAGAAGGTGCGGCGTAATTGGTCCGGCAGCTTCCAGGGCCGGTCGTACACCGTTCCGTCACTGGAATTCTACGAATGTCCGGCCTGTGGCGAAAGAGTCTACGACCGTCAGGCGATGGGAAAAATCCAAGAGCATTCGCCCGCCTTCGCCCCCGCCCACACCCACCCATAAGCCGCCAGCGTCAGCATGGGCAACCCCGCCGATTCCTTTCACCAGGTCACTGCCCCATGCACCATCGCAGACAACGTGGGCATTCTACGGACCGCCCCGCTCCCCTGTCAATAGACCGCCCCTGCAGGATGGGTTCTCAACCCACGCGTTCTTCCGCTGTTCTTCCTCCCCACATCAGAACAGGGCCGAATCAAGTAAGCTGTCCCCCGAATTGGTACGGGGACGCTATCGTCAGTTAATGAAGCAACGATTTCCCAAGAAGACGTATGGCCAGCGTTGGCAAATCGAAACGGTCTTCAGCATGATCAAGCGAAACTTGGGATCGGCCTTGAGAGCGCGAACCTATCACAGTCAGAACCGCGAAATCCGTCTGCGCGTCCTGACCCACAACCTCGCCATCCTCTGGCGTCGACCACTATGTTCTATACAGAGCAGGTCCGTCCCTATTTATCCCCATGACATGGCGAATTCACATGGTAAGTGCAACGCGGCGATAGAAGAGACATCGCGAGTTGAATCCGGTAGCTTGGAGTTGTCCAACGACTTCAGACTACGGAGCACTCGCGATGTCGTATCACCATCTTACCAGGGACGAACGTGATGTCATCTATCGAATGCAGTTTCAAGGGTACTGTCAAGCCGAGATCGCCCGGTGTCTGGGACGCCATCGCTCCACCATCGGCCGCGAGTGCCGACGCAACGCCGGCTTCGACGGACGCTATTGGCCCGGCCCGGCGCAAACGCACGCCAACCATCGACGACGAGCTCATCTACACCGGCCCAAGACCGGCCATCGACGCCTGATGACCTACGTCGAAGATCGGCTCAAGCACTACTGGTCGCCCGAACAAATTGCCGGACGCCTCAATGCCCAGGCCCCCGCAGGCTTAGAGGGGCTCTCCATCTGCCATGCGACCATCTACCGCTGGATCTGGAGCGATCCGGAACGGGCCCGGCAACTACGCCCTTTCCTGCGTCTCGCCCGCAAACCGCGACGCAAGCCCTATGGCAAACCTTCCCGCCAAGGCTATATCGCCGGCAAACGCTCCATCGAACAACGCCCCGTGGAAGCCAACGCACGCACCCAGTTGGGCCATTGGGAAGGCGATACGATGGTGGGCCAAGGCCGGCGAGGATACATGCTGACCTGTGTGGACCGGGCCAGCCGCTATCTGATCGCACGCCGGCTCAAGGCGTGTGCGGCCGAGCCGGTCGCCCACCGGTTCCAGCAGACCCTGGGCCCACTCCCCGCCTCGCGACGGCGCAGTCTCACCTTGGACAACGGTCGCGAGTTTGCCCGACCGCTCGCGTTGGAACGCCGGCTGAACCTGACGCTCTACTTCGCGCACCCCTATCACGCCTGGGAACGCGGCACCAACGAAAACACCAACGGCCTGCTGCGTCAGTACCTGCCCAAAGGCACCGACCTGAGTCTCATCACCCCGCACCAATTGCGGACTTACGTCCATCAGCTAAACCATCGTCCCCGCAAGTGCCTGGGCTTCCGGACCCCGTGTGAAGTCTTTCAGGCCCATGCCACGCATTGACCGTTGCGGCCTCCGCGGGCCGGTGGTACACTCGAAGCGCCGTCGCGGAGGATAGAGCGCTGCTGGGAAGCAACTCGAGCGCCGTGGCGGTCCAGGGGCATGGGGCGACGCCGTCTTCTGCGAGACGTCGCCTTATCCCAACAACATGCTTCTGGCTGAAAGCGAAAAATCCCAGGGGTCTGGGGACAGCGTCCCCGGAAATCAAAACCCAATGCGTGCTACCGGCTGCCTCGTGACTGTTGCCACCGACCGTGTTGCACTTCGCATGTTAATGCGCA
>CAZGRF010000643.1:0-2449 GCA_964527825.1 uncultured Pirellulales bacterium | reverse complement strand
GCTCTCCTGCGCCAGGCACAGCGAACCTGAAAAAGTAAGCATCAACACTAGTGCAATCAAGTTGTGTTTCATGGCATTCTCCTTTAGTCCTTGAACAGAAGTGGCGCGAATTCACGCAGGTGCCGACGCCAGGTCAGCCACTCGTGGGCCGTACCCGGCGACTCATAGTAGACACTCTTGATGCCGGCCTTGGCAAGGGCCTCGTGCAGGTCCCAGATGTTCGGATTGGCCTGGCGTTCCCTGCCGCCGGCGCCGAGGAAGAACACCTTGACCTTCTGGTTGAAGCCGTTGGGATCCTCATAGATGCGATTGATCGCCTCCGGCGGCAATGCGGGGCTGAAACCGGCCATATAGGCGAACTTGTCGAGGTTGTTCAGGGTGACGTTGAACATCTGCATGCCGCCCATGGAGAGGCCCGCCATGGCCCGGTGCTCGCGGTCCGCCAAAGTGCGGTAGGTGCTGTCGATCATCGGGATGATGTCCTGGACCACGACATCGGTGAACTGGGCGCCCATGGAGAATATCCCGCCGCCCCCCCGGCTCGCACCACGTCCGCCCGGTGCGCCTCGCCCACGCGGGGCGCCTCGCGCTCCGCGTGTACCGCGGCCGCGGCCGAAACCGCCGGTGATATTGCCGTCGTCCATGACCAGAATCATGGGTTTGGCTTGGCCTGCGGCGATCAGGTTGTCCAGGATGAAGTTGGCGTGTCCCTGCGTGGACCAGCCGCGCGCGTCTTCACCCCAGCCGTGCTGGAGGTACAGCACCGGATAGCGGGCGCCGGTGTTCGTGTCGTAGTCCGGCGGAGTGTAGACGAAGCAGCGTCGCCGGGCCCTGGTGACCTTCGAGAAGTACCACTTGGAGCGTACCTCGCCGTGCGGAACGTCTTTGGGCTGGTAGAAGTCCTGGTCTTCAGCCGGCACCTCGATGCCGCTCTGTAGGCTGCTGGAGCCGAAGAAGCTCTCGCTGGCGGGGTCGGCCACGCTCACGCCGTCGATGTTGATCGTGTAATAGTGGAAACCCGGATCGAGCGGCTGGGTGACACCCGTCCAGAAACCGTCTTCGTCCTTAGTCAACGCGGTGTTGCCGAGGCTGACCCGCACGCTCCGGGCATCGGGCGCGTAAATGCGAAAACTCGCCTGCCGCGCCGAGTTGACCTGGGGATACTGCGATCCCGGGACATTGGTGGAGGCCGGCTTGAAATCGTTGACATCAGCAGCCGGTAGCGTCTGCGCCGCGCACCGCGACCCAAGGAACAGGGAAAGCAAGACAATACGATGTCCGTGGTATTTCATAAGGGGGCTCCTTTAGTCCTGAAACAGGAGCTGGGCAAAACCGTGCAGGCTCTTGCGCCAGGTCTGGAACTCATGGCCCGTACCGGGAGCCTCATAATAGGTCACGTGCTTGATGCCGGCGGCTTTCATTTGTTCGGCGGGCTGGCGACCGGTGCCGGGGCCTTCTCTCGAACCCATGCTGATGTAGAAGACCTTGACCTGCTTGTCGAACTCCTCCGGCTTGGCGAGCAGCCCATTGTAGCCGGTTTCGACGCCGGGGAATCCGAACGGTGCGCTGAAGACGCCGATATAGGCGAACTTGTCGAGATTGGCCTGAGTGATCTGATAGGTCTGGAACCCGCCTAGCGACAGGCCGGCCATGGCGCGGTGCTCGCGATCGGGGATCGTGCGATAGGTGGAATCGACCATCGGGATCACGTCAGCGATGATTGCAGCGACGAAGTCGCCGCCCAGGCCTCCGCGCATACCGCGTCCGCCTCGCCTGCCGGCGGCGCCGCGCGCAGGCGCATTGATGTCACCCCTCTGAGACGGGGGTGCTGTCGTACCCCGTCTGCGCATACCGAATCCGCCGCGGCGACCACCGGCTCCATTCCAACTGGTGATCCCACCGTCCTCAATCACGACGATCATCGGCTTGGCCTTGCCTTCTGCGATCAGGTTGTCGAGAATGAAATTCGTTCGCCCCTGGTTCGCCCAGGCACGCCGGTCCTCGCTCATGCCATGCTGCAGATAGAGCACGGGGTAACGCTTGTCGAGGTCCTTGTCATAGCCCGGCGGGGTATAAACATAGGCTTGCCGCATCTCGTTGGACGACTTGGCGCGGTACCAGTGAGAGCGCATTTCGCCATGCGGCACGTCTTTGATGTCGTAGAAGTCCACCCCCTGCTCGGGAATCTCGATGCCGCTATGGACGAAACCGGCGCCGAAGAAACCTTCGCTGGCCGGATCGGCGGCCTCCATGCCATCGACATTGATCGTGTAGTAGTGAAAGCCGGGGTCTTGCGGCCGGGTGACGCCGGTGAAGTACCCGTCCGCGTTTTTGGTCAGGGTCGTGCTCAGGACGCGGATGCTGTTTGCGTCGGGTGCATAGATCCGAAACCTGACTTGTCTCGCAGAGTTGACCTGAGGATACTGGAGGCCGACGATGTTGGTGGATG
>CAZGRF010000642.1:0-2451 GCA_964527825.1 uncultured Pirellulales bacterium | reverse complement strand
ATAGCGAGAATCAACCGAGCCCGCAATTCGTCCAAATGATCGCCGAGGCTCATGGTTGAATCTACGGGTTCACGTTTCTTCTTGGTCTCGCCCATCGCGCTCGGTGAGGCTCAGTCTGCGGGCTGCCTGCTGTGCGGCCGCAGCCTTCATGACTTCAGGTCTTTCCAGACCGTCTCCGACTCGTCCAGGCCGCCGGCTTTCTTGGCGTCGTTCACCACGTCATTCTTGACCTTCTTGACGTCGTCGACCAGTTCGTCGGTGGAGTCCTTGGCTTCGTTGATGCCTTTCTTGAACTCGGTGAGACTCTTGCCCAGGCCACGAGCGATTTCCGGAAGCCGCCGACCGAAGATAAGCAGTGCGATGACGAGAATAACCAGCCATTCCCACTGGCCGGGCATCCAGGCTAAGGCAAAACGCGTATGCTCAGTCATTCTATTCTCCTACGCATTCGTTCGCAGGTGTGAACGCGTACGAAGCCAGAAACGGTCGTCGAACTGAATTCAGCACCCCCGTCACGTTCGGCGTCGCTCAGTTGGCGTGCACGCCGAGCCTACTGATGCAGTATAGTCGCTGTCTCCCGCGCCGTCAAAGGAATATTGCGGACGGTCATGCCGGAAGGTTGCCCCGGATTCGGGTTCGCGTCGGTCCGGGCAACTTCGGCCGGCGTCTGTCTCCGCCCGAAGTCTGGTCTTCCCTTGCTCCGTCCGGCCGTGCGTGCCGCCTGGGGGGCTCTCCGGCCGATAGGCCCGCCCGATACCCAGGGCAGTTGGGCAAGATGTTGCTGCATTATAAGTCGTTTCACAATAGGAACTTACGGCTCATTTGTTCGTTTTTTCTTGCCTTGGGTCGGCCCTTTGAGGTATAATACACACGTTGGATTTGACGATACCTGGGGGGGTAGAACAATGGCTATGAAGAAGTTTTATTACGAAAGCTGGCTGCCGTTCGTTGCCACCAAGAAGCACATCCTCATCCTTGCCATCGCTACCTACGCGGCTCTTTGCTGAGGGCTGCCGATTTGTTGCCATTCCTCAGAGGCACATCGTCCGCATCCGCTGCCGACCGCTATCGGCTTGGCGCCTAACCACTCGTCACACGTCCGCAAACTCCTGCCCGGTGTACCGATGCCTGTAACACCGTACCACTTCGGGCCCAGTGGATTTCTCGGTCTGTTGTTCAGGAAGTGGATCGACCTGCCCGTGTTTGTCCTGGCCAACGTCGCGGTCGACATCGAGGTACTGGTCATCATCCTATTGAACCTGGGTTTGCCGCGGCACCGGTATGCTCACACTCTCGTCTTCGGAGCGGTGGTGGGGGCGTTGTGGGGCTTGGCAGCCTATCCGTGCCGCGTCGCGTTCGTCAGATGCATGCGTTTCATCCGCTTGCCGTACCAGACGAGCCTGCGCAAGATGATCCTTTCGGGCATTCTGGGTGTTTGGCTGCACGTCATCATCGACAGCCTCTACCACGCGGACGTACGGCTCTCCTGGCCCGCGAGGGGTACCGGCCTGCGAGACATGGCCCATTGGCATCTGCGCGAGCGCTGGGTCAAGTATGCCTGCCTGTTCTGCTTCCTGGCAGCCGGTGTCGTCTATGCGCTCATCCAGTACCGGCGGAACAGGCAACGGTCTGCGGACGTGGCGCCGATCGCCGACTCCTGAGCGTCCGCATCCGCCCCTTGCCTACGCGATCACTTTCCCATATAATCCCGGCTTCTTTTGAAGGCCAACTGAGAGATTGCTATATGGATGCACAGATCGCCGAACAACTGAATCAACTGAAACGGGGCACGGTCGAGGTTTTCACGGTCGCCGAGCTTGGTGAGCGACTCGCCGAGACCGCCCGGTCGGGTCGTCAGATGCGGATCAAGCTGGGTCTGGACCCGACCAGCCCGGACATTCACCTGGGCCACACCGTGGTCCTGCGCAAGCTCCGCGCCTTTCAGGACCTGGGGCACAAGGCGGTCCTGATCATCGGCGACTACACTGCGCGCATCGGTGACCCAACTGGGCAGAACGCGACCCGCCCGATGCTCTCGCCCGAGCAGATCGAGGAGAACGCACAGACCTACTTCAAGCAGGCCGGGCACATCCTGGATACGACGCCGGACAAGCTCGAAGTTCGCCATAATAGCGAATGGCTGGAGAAGCTGACCGCGATCGAGATTGTCCAGCTCGCTGCCAAAAAGACCGTGGCCCAGATGCTCCAGCGCGACAGCTTCAAGAAGCGCCTCGAAGCGGACATCGACGTTTACATGCACGAGTTCCTCTACCCGCTCATGCAGGGCTACGACTCGGTCATGATCCACAGCGACGTCGAGCTGGGCGGCACCGATCAGACCTTCAACAATCTCATCGGCCGGGACATCCAGCGCGCCTACGGCCAGCCGGCCCAGATTGTCATCACCATGCCCATCCTCGTCGGCCTCGACGGCGCCGAGAAGATGAGCAA
>CAZGRF010000641.1:0-2457 GCA_964527825.1 uncultured Pirellulales bacterium | reverse complement strand
ACGGATCGGGTGACGTCTGGCTCAAAGAAGCGCATCCGCGTCCGCGCCTGATCGCGATTCAGAACTGTAAGGACGTGAAGGTCTCGGGGCTTTCCATCAAGAACCAGGCTTGTTGGGGGCTGTTCATTCTCTACAGCGAGAATGTGGAGGTGGCAAACCTGACCATCCGCGCCGAGCACAACATCCCCATGTCGGACGGGATCGATGTAGACTCCTGCAAGAACGTGCACATCACCGGCTGCGACATCGACACCAACGACGATTGCATCGCGATCAAGTCGGGCAAAGACGAAGACGGTCGGCGCGTGAATCGGCCGGCGGAGGATATTCTGGTCGAGAACTGCCGGTTCCGCTACGGGCACGGCGGTGTGTCCATGGGCAGTGAGATGTCCGGCGGTATTCGTAACGTCGAGATCCGCAACTGCGTCATGGACTCGGACAACTGGGCCCCGATCCGCTTCAAGTCGCAACCCAGCCGGGGCGGCGTCGTGGAGAACATCACGTATCGGGACATTCAGCTCAACGGCACGCGCAAAGCGTTCGAGTTCAACATGGAATGGCGGATGGTCAATCCCAAGCCGCCGTCGGATCCGCTGCCCGTGGTACGCAACGTCAAGATCATCAACGTCTCTGGCACCACCCGGCTTGTGGGTGACATGCACGGGCTCAAGGACAGCCCCATCAGCAGCGTAACGTTTGAGAACTGCCACATCACAGCGCAGCGCGGCTTCACCATCGACAACGTGGTGGATCTGGACCTTTCCGGCCTCGCGATTACGGTCGAGCAGGGCGAATCCATCATCATCCGCAGGGACGCGCGATAGACTCTCCGCATCCTACGCAGTGGTGCTCCGGCTCTCAGGCCGTGACTGCGGCGGCTTCGACCGTTGCGGGAGCCAGGGCACGTTTGGCGAGCGTAAAGAAGAAGGTGGTTCCCTCGCCGAGCTTGGATTCGAGCCAGACCTTGCCGCCGTAGTATTCGACGACCTTTTTGACCACGGTTAGGCCGACGCCCGTGCTTTCGAATTCGTCGCGCGGCTGCAGCGTCTTGAACATGTCGAAGATCATGTCAAAATGCTTCTCTTCGATGCCGGGTCCGTTGTCGGTCACACTGAATTGCCAGGCGTCCTCCTGCTCGACGAAGTCGACCGTGATCCGTCCTTCGGGCTTGTCCATGAACTTGATGGCATTGCTGAGCAGGTTTTGAAAGACTTGCTGGATACGCGTACGCTCGGCGTGGATCACGGGCAGGTCCACCTTCGGGCTGATCGTGATGTGGTCCGGCGGCGCCAGCATCTCGACGACCTCAGCGAGTAACTCATTGAGATCGATACGCACCGCGTCTTCGCGCGAGCGTCCGGCGCGCGAATACTGGAGTATGCCGTCGATCAACATCTGCATCCGATCGACGCGGCCGGTCAACAAGTCCATCTGCTCGCGGTTGTCCGGTCCCAGAATGTCACGGCAGTCCTCGGCGATCCAGGTCACGAGGTTCTTGATCGCCCGCAGGGGAGCCTTCAGGTCATGTGACACGATGTAGGCAAAGTCGGTTAGCTCTTTGTTGGCCTTCTCGACCTGGTCCAGCAGCAGGGCCTGACGTTCCTGGGCTTCTTTGCGCTCGGTGATGTCTGTCTCTATGACGACGACACTGCTGAGCTTGCCCGCCGCATTGAGAATCGGCTGGATCTCCACGTCGAGCCAGAGGTTCTTGCCCGAGGGCGTGCGGCGCCGCCCTTCGGTGCGCCCGCCCTGTATGTCCCGAATATGGGCCTCCGTCCATTCGATCACCTCTGGGTCGGTCTCGGCGGCCGTCAGGAAGCTGAGCCAGCCCTGGCCTTTGACCTCGTCAAACGTGCATTCGTTCAGCTCGGTAAACCCGTCGTTGACCCAATCAATGCGCCCGTCCGGCGTCATGATCATTACGGAGCTGCGCGTGCGGCTGGCCACCGCTGCCAGTTTGCGGTTCTCCTCCCGCGCTGCGAGGAGGGCCTCTTCCACCCGTTTTCTTTTGGAAAGATCAGGTATCGCGTATTTCGTGACTTTCTTGGCTATGTCCGGTTCCGCGCGGAGGTATTCCTGCACGGCCTCCTCGATCTTGGACGGATGAGCCATAACGAATCGACAGGCATCATCGCCTCTGGCTTTACAAGTGACCTCGGTCGCGAGCAGCGGAATGCCGAAGCTCTCCTCGCACCATCCGGACGAGTAACCTGCATTCATCACGCAGACGGGAAAATCGGACCTTTTGCCGGCTTGAACCCAGGCGTCAGATTCGAAGGAGAAGGGGTGGTCGTACAGGAGAAAGAAGTCCTCGTCCGGCGAAGGTCTGGACTGCGGGAAGATGTCCACAAAAGCCCATCCTGCGAGGGCGAAGTGAATGGGGCCGGCCGAGAGCTTCTCAATGGGATCCTGAACGCCCATCTTCTTGTGAAAGGACCTCGCGTCCATCCTCCCGAT
>CAZGRF010000640.1:0-2477 GCA_964527825.1 uncultured Pirellulales bacterium | reverse complement strand
AAGAGATTGGCTTTCTTACGCAACTTTCGCATACCTGAGTCGAGCGCTTGTGACAGATGACGCTCGCGAAAGAGCCGTGTCATGGTCCGATCCATGTCGGGCAGCACCGGTTTGGACAGATGGACTCGTGGAGCCAGACGGTGCCGGTGTGATGCAAAGGCGAGCAAGCCGAAGATGAGGGCGACGACGATGACTGTCTGAATGATCTCGGCGGCCACGGGAACGGGCAGGCCGACCAACTGTGCGATAATAATTGCCACACCGATGGTGATCCCCGCCCCGGCCCACGAGCCGCCCATCTGATGGACGGCGTGATACATGACAAAGGCCAGCAGCAGGAGGGCAAAGCCGACAGCAAGAGGCCCGAGATTCTTGATGGAGAGGGCATTTGCCTGCTCCCACCACACGAGGCCAATAGAAAGAGCAAAGCCCATCGCTGCCGACATCGCGATGGCCGGCCTTTGTTTCTCGAAGTGTTTGCCGAGCACGGCGTAAACCACAGAAGTGAAGAAGGCGAAGGCCAGGATGAAGTCTGGCAGATAGCTTTCGAGCAATCCCTCCACGTGCCATTCGCTCCACCAGTTTTCGAGCCTCATACGAGACCTATGGGAGCCGCTACTATTTATATGTTGCGCTTCTTTCGGCCAGCTCAGCAGGGTTTCGAGCTGAGCTGGCCCGGCTGGGGTCGATTCAGGGAAGTGGTGAAATGAAACGATGTCCAACATGCGGGAGGCTAAGGAGCGAGTTCGACGGCAATTGCTGTGAGTGGGGCGATAAGATTCGGGCGGATGTGGCGATGGACTTGGGGCGGGAACTGGGGGTGTGATTTGTCACTCGGGAGTGAAGATGCGAAAGAGACCCCGGTTAATACGCTGTGTGCAGTTAATACGCTCTCGCCGGAACGTGATTTCTTCAGGTCACTTCGCTGTGAGTGACGCAGTTTGTGCCCTCATGGTTGACGCGCTGGGTATGGTTTATGCACGGGGGTCAGTTTACGAGGTGCGCGGAGTTTGCAGGCAGAGGGGAATGCCGGGGCGATTGCCGTACTTGAAGATCCGAGAGAATGGCATGGTAGATGTGCTCCACGAGTTCCTCTGGCAGATCGAAGAGGATCTCCCTGGATCGGCCATACCGCCCGCGAGACACGATGCGACATCGCACCAGACAGTACAAGTCCAATTCAGCCAGTACATCTCCGAAGGCGCGTCCAGTCAGTGACCTGATGTCGGCCTGTTTACAGAACACCTTGTATGCCTCGTACGCCTCGCCTGTATCGAGGACTCGCTTCTTGAGTTGGCGCTTCGCTTCGATGACGGCGGCCATCACCGCCTTCATTTGCGTTGGACCCGTGCGGACCAGCGTGAGGTATCGATCGGTTTCAAGTGCGTTCGCCACATGATCTATAATGTCGGCGGTCAATTTGGTGCCTGCCTTCTCGGCCCAATAGGCGCTCTTGGCCAGTAGCTGGACGGCCTTTCTGGCATCGCCATGCTCACGGCTGGCCAGAGCGGCGATCTTCTCGATGACACCGGGCTCAACGGAACCGGGGTCCAGGGCCTTCTCGACCCGGATGCGTAGGATTTGCTGCAGGTCGAGGGCATCGTAGGGCTCAAACACCAGTTCGTTGGTTCTCAGGAAGGATTTGACCCGGGGATCGAGTTGGTCGGGCCAATCGAGGCGGTTGGAGACCAGCACAAGGATCACCTTGGCGGGGACCCGCTGGGGCAGCCGTCGCACGAGGAAGGTCATGAAGTTGTCTTTGTCATGGCGTACGTTATCGACTTCGTCGATGAACAGGACCAGGTAGCCATGATAGCGAGACAGCTTCTTCTCGATGTGAAACATCATCTCTTCCAAGGAAATGCCCTTTTCGTACCGTCTGCTGGCATTGAGGAGGCAAGCCAAGTCGTTGAGGGCTCGAAAACAAGGCCGAGGATTGGAGAGATCAAGATGGACGTGCCGAATGGGAATCTTGCTCGTGTGGCACATCTCGGTCAGCAACTTCAGAAAGTACAAGAGAGTCAGTGTCTTGCCGGTACCGGTTTTGCCCCAAATGGCCAAGTGACAGGGGTGGTCATCACGGAAGATCGACGCGAAGTGGCTGCTGAGCTCTTTGATTTCCGCGTCTCGGACGCTGGTGTTGAAGATTTCGTCGAAGACGTCCAGTTGCTCTGATGTGATGAGTTGTTCATCCTCGAGATATCGTCTGTTCTTGATCATGGCTGATTGCACCATATGACTGATCCGATTCGTGACCTTAGCCCGCGCGTCCAATGGTTCCATGCGAAAATCACCTCCTGATGCTTTCAGGAGTGCACAAGTACTTAAATCTTTCGATCCAGAGAGAGAGTAGATTTCGAGTGGAAAACCTGGAGCCATTCCGGAGAGATGCCCTTGTTGTGACGGTGTTACTACGCGCAAGTGGTAATTGCGTTTCGATGGAATAGCGTTCAATATAGAAAATAAATAAGAGATAC
>CAZGRF010000639.1:0-2478 GCA_964527825.1 uncultured Pirellulales bacterium | reverse complement strand
TGGCTCCCTTGCTGCCTGTCTTCCTCAAAGGCGCCCACATCGTGTACGCACATTCCGTGATGCAGGCCCAGTGCGGCCTCGGATACACGAGTGAATGGGCGGCGCAGCATTTCCATGGCACGGCAGAGCGAAACGGATTCTTCGAGCGGCTCGGACAATCAATGCAGCCGGACCAAGAGGCCAACCTGGCCGGCCTCACCGACGCGGCCACGCCTGAGGAAGTACTGGAACAGGTGCGACAATGAACGCCTATGGAGCAAACGATAGGTCCTCCGACATGCAATTCCAGAACCGATTCGAGATGGGAACGAGAACCTGAGCCATGGTGCAGATACCGGGGTCGCAATACGCGGTGCAGTTGGTGGGGCCGGATCAGCTTGTCCTGAACACGTCGAAGAGGGTCTTTCAACCCGGTCCGCACCAGGTCTTGGCGAAGGTGGAGGTGGTCGGCCTGTGCTTTTCCGATCTCAAACTGCTCAAGCAGTTCACCGGCCACGTCCGCAAGGGCCCGGTCGTCGAAGGCATTGACCCGGCCATCCTCAAGGAGATCCCAAGCTATGTCCCCGACGCCGCACCGGCCGTGCCAGGCCATGAGACCGTCGTGCGTGTGGTTGCGGTCGGGCCGAGCGTGGAGAGGCACAAGCCGGGCGAGCGCTATCTCGTCCAGACCGACTACCGTTGGCTGCGTACTGCCAACTCCAATGCCGCGTTCGGCTACAACTTCGAGGGTGCGCTGCAGGAATACGTCCTGATGGACGAGCGCGTCATCACCGCCCCTGACGGCGAATCGATGCTCATCCCAGCCAGTGAATCCCTGTCCGGCTCGGCGATTGCCCTGGTAGAGCCCTGGGCCTGCGCGGAAGATGCTTATGCCAGCAAGGAACGCACGACGATCAAGCCCGACGGTCAGATGCTCGTGGTGGTCGAGGCAGAGATCGAGGAGGGACGACTCGGCAACCTGTTCAAACGACATGGGACGCCCGCCCAGGTCACGTGGGTTTCCAAGTCGGGGCCTCCCGCCAATCTCGGCGTGAACATGGTCCGAGCGCGGGAGTACGAAGACCTCGCAGATGCCGGGTACGACGACGTTGTCTATTTCGGATGCGACGCGGCCACCGTGGAGGATCTGTTTGCAAAGGTCGCTGCTCAGGGACTCATGAACATCGTGCTTTGTGGCGATCGATTCAACCGCCCCGTCGTCACGGCGGTGGGCCGCGTACACTACGGCGGGATTCGCGTCATCGGCACGACCGGCTCAGACCCGGCCGACTCAATGAAGTACATCCCGAAAACGGGAGAGATTCGCCACGGTGACAGCATCAACGTCGTCGGAGCCGGCGGTCCCATGGGCATGATGCACGTGATACGCAACATCTGCCAGGGGGTGGAAGGCGTCAGCGTGTTTGCGGGCGACATCGATGACAGCCGTTTGGCGACGCTGACGAGAACCGCCGGTCCTCTGGCCCAAGACAACGCGGCTGAATACCGTGCTTACAACGCGGCGCAAGAGCAGAACGACGGGGAATTCAACTACACTGTCTTGATGGCTCCGATACCGGAGTTGGTGGCCAAGGCCGTGCGTGAGGCCGCACCAAGAGGAATCATCAACATCTTCGCAGGCATCCCTGCCACGGTCACCGGCAAGATCGACCTGGACGCGTACATAGAGAAGCGGCTGTATTTCATCGGGACAAGCGGATCAACGCTCAGCGACATGAAGCGCATATTGGAGAAGGTCGAATCCGGCAGGCTGAATACCAACGTCAGCGTGGCAGCCATTTCGGGTCTTGACGGCGCGCTCGACGGGATCCGAGCCGTCGAGAATCGTACGATCGCGGGCAAGATCGTCGTCTATCCAGCCTGCAAAGGGCTTGGGCTCGTTCCGCTGGAAGAGCTTGGCGCCAAGCTACCTCAAGTGGCCGCAAAGCTGAAAGACGGACTCTGGACCACCGAGGCCGAAAAGGCGCTCGTCGAAGCATACGCTCCCCAGTAGACAACCGCCCAGAAGAACCTGGTTGCCGCCGGACAGTGACACATGCGGGCAGGCAAGCGAAACCTCATCGTTAGAACGCAGAGGACAGACATGAGTGATTCGAAGAAAACTGAACAAGCCTATCGAATGGCTCGCGAGCAGTACGGCGAGCTTGGCGTCGATACCGAGAAGGCCCTGAAGCACCTGGCCACCATCCCTATTTCGATGCACTGCTGGCAAGGCGACGACGTGGGCGGCTTTGAGACCGCGGGAGCGGAACTGTCCGGCGGAGGCATTCAAGCGACCGGCAACTATCCGGGCAAGGCCCGCACGATCGCGGAGTTGCGCGCCGACATTGAGAAGGCCCTCGCGATGATACCGGGCCAGCATCGTCTCAACCTCCATGCCTGTTATCTCGACAACGGCGGCAAGTTCGTGGACCGCAACGAGATAACGCCTAAGCACTTCCAGAGCTGGATCGACTGGGCCAAGGCCAACGGTCTGGG
>CAZGRF010000638.1:0-2480 GCA_964527825.1 uncultured Pirellulales bacterium | reverse complement strand
CCCAGCAATTGTCCGGAGATCGCCGCGTAGATCTCAGTGAGGCCTTTTCCATCAGGGTCATAATAGTAGAGCCCTCCGGTCTCCGCCGCCATTTCCGGCAAGACTTGCTCATTCACGTGCTTTCCCAGGCCGATGGTGTAGACCGGGATCCCATTCGGCTTCGCAAGCTCGATAATCCCTTCCTTCGTCTTCTCTGAGCCCAAGTCGTCTCCATCGGTGATCACGACCACGGCTTTGCTGGCCACGGGCTGTTCGATCAGGTCTTCAATTGCCGTGTAGATCGCATTGTACAGAAGCGTGTGGTCGCGTGAGCACCCGATGGGCGGGTCAATAGCGTCTATCAACTTCTGCTTCTCGGTGGTGAACTCGTGGTTGGGGTCGACACACATGGCAAACTTGATGATCTCGCCCAGATCGTAGTGATCGATCATCAGATTCACAAAGTCGGTTGCACCGTCTTTCATCTGCTGCAAGGCCGCGTTTGGATCGCCCTCTTCACCCATGCTCCCGCTGAAATCGAGGCACAAGGCGACGGCAATCGGATCCCGCAGCCAGACGCTGATGGGCTCCTGCTTGGTGCCATCCTCATACACCCTGAAGTTGGACCAACTCAGATCAGGCACAGCATTGCCGTCGATGTCCGCGACCATGACGGTCGTCTCGATCACCGGGCAATATGACGTGTCGATCTCGGTGATCTTGACCACGAGGTTCTTGAACTCAGCCGGCCAGCGGTAGACGATCACGTTGTCGATCGCTACACCGAATGGCACGTTGGGCTCGCCGGCGTTGGCGAACGTCAGAGTCGTAGTGTCGTCGGTTGCCACGAAACGCCAGGTCTTCGTCTGCCAATCCGGCTGAGCAGTAGTAGCGTCGCAGGCGAATTCTTCCGACGCTCCCGCCGCCGACACGAGCAGAGCCCTCTGGCCTGCATCGCCATACGGGTTGGCCGTCATATCGAACCAGACATGATACAGCTCGCCTCGTACGGTTGGGATCGCCTGGCTGACGGACGCGACGCCGGTATCGCTGCTGAGGAGGTCTGCAAAACGCTGTCCTGTACCTGCATCGGCGAAGTAGGATTCGTGGCACCAGTTCAGCATATCCTTACCCACCGTCCAACAGTCTATGTCGATAGATCCTCCCGGAAGCGTGGCAACGGGATTCTCCGCAGTCGGCGGAGCGACGCCTTCCTCAAAACCGCCGTTGCACACCAGGTTCCCCGGATCGTCCACCCGCGGCTTATCGAGACACAGATAGCCCTCATCGAACGGAATCTTCACTTCGCCCTCCGGAAACAGCGTCCGAAGGTCCGTCATTTGGCCATTATACATGGCGTAGACGGCCAGCCCGCCCATGTAGAGGGTCGAACCATTCAGCAGCCGCAGACCATCCTGGCCGTCCTTGCCGAACAGATAGAGTGCCTCCGCGCGACCCGCATTGCGATTGCCGTTGTCGACACGATCAACGAGGAAAACCACACCGGGTGCGGCATTTGGATCGTTGGGATCGCCTCGGCCGATGGTCATTTGCCCAAAACCGAAGTTGATGGGGTTCCCGTCAGCGTCTTTGCGGATCGCGGGCACAAACGTGCCCACGTCGAAACCGCCGACCTCAAGCTCCTGGGGGCCATCCCCAATGCAGAAGACGTAAGATTGGTCAAACGGAATTCGCGTTTCATCCGTGTGCGCGTAGGTAAAATCCCCCGCGAAAGCCAGAGTGCCCCTGCCCGGATTGGAGATCGTGACTTTGGTGCCCAGAACTGTCATGCCAAGATCAGAACCGCCAACATAGAGCACGTCGTTGGGATTGCTGAGTGTAATACTTGTGCTGACTGTTGTAACCACAGAACCGAGGCACAGCACACTCCCGCCGTCAACACGAAAATGCACGCTGCCAGTGGTTCCGCCTATCGTCTGAAGAGAACTCAAATCAATGCTGCTGCCAGACAATGCGTCAATGTAGAGGGAATCGTTGCTGCTCGGCCCAACAATCTTCGTCAGGCCGGAGAGGTCCATCGAGCCGCCTTCTTTAGCGATGATCTGGTGCCAGTAGGGGTCATCGGCGTTGGCGTGGCGCCGAATCGAGACGCCGTCGTTCAGTTCCGTCATCCCTGACAGCTTCAAACGCGATCCGGCGCCGGTCGACGACAGCAACGTGTAGTTCGTCGCGTACGCATTCAGCCCGGTGGCCGAATATGTCCACGGCTGATTTTCAGCGGATATCTCTCCTCCGTTGGTGGCATGGAATGTGGCGTCGCTGACAGCCATCAATCTGGGCAAGGCCAACTCGGCTTCGTCTACGCCGAACTGGACTTGTCCGTATCCGCCTGCATGGGATACTGCCGTCAGACCATCGAGTCTGATCGTGCCTCCGGAAACGGCCTGAACCAGCAGGGAATCGTTGCTGCTTGGCCCAACGATCGTCGTCAGGCCGGAGAGGTCCATCGAGCCGCCTTCTTTAGCGATGATCTGGTGCCA
>CAZGRF010000637.1:0-2488 GCA_964527825.1 uncultured Pirellulales bacterium | reverse complement strand
CAGGCATGTCGAAGAAACTTTCGTGGTGAGCTTGTCGAACCATGAACGATATGTGGCACATCAGCTTCCATGCTTCGCTGGTGGGCCACTGCCCATGAGGGTTTGTTGCTCTGGTAATCAGGGTATTCTGGCTATTATGCCCTGGTTAGAGTCTGGTCAAGGTTCACATAGGAGAAGATAAGCGTGGGATACTACAACTCCTTCGTGGTTAAAATCTGGTCTGACGAGCCAGGCGGAAGAGTGAGGGGACACATACAACACGTAAGTAGCCAGGAGAGTAGCCATTTCTTGAATCTGGATAAAATGTTGGACTTCATAATAGCTCACCTCAGTCCTCCGACGAGCCCTCTGTTAGAGGGAGATGAAAACGATAAAGGGATTGATGACGCTATACACGAATTCAGGGATAAACGATGACGGGCTTGATTGAGAAGAAGGTAAGCGGCGGTTTCGAGACCAGCCTGGAACATCTTTTGGCGGAGCTGCAGAGGATTGACTTGAAGCTTCGTCTGAGGGTGCTTGAGACACGCCTCACAGATGATGGTAGGGCTGTGGATGAGTTTCGCGGCCTGTATGTTTCCACCGAGGAAGTGGATGCCATTGTGGGGGGAGCTTTCCCTCTCCTGCTCAGTGAGACCGACAACGGCCCGGCCGAAGAGAGTCTCGGCTCGCTGGCGCGCGCGTTGCAGGAAATTGAAGCCGACATTGACCGAAGGACCGCAGCCAGCGTGAGCAGCGGGATTGAGCTGCGCCTGCAGCGGTTGTCACAGCTCTTCCGTCTCACCGAGTTCGACCGCGACGCACTGCTGGTGTGCCTGCTGCCGGAAATGAATCTCAAGTACGAAAGGCTCTACGCCTACCTTCAGGACGATGTCACCAAGAGGAGGCCGAGTGTCGATCTGGTGCTGCAGCTTCTCTGTCGCTCATTCCGAGACAGGCTGACGGCACGAGACGCCTTCTTCCCGCACGCGCCACTGTTGCGACACCACCTGCTGCGCATCGGGGAGGACCCCCACTCCAGAGATGGTTCCTTCCTGGCGATGTCGCTCAAGCTCGACGAACGCGTTGTCGGCTATCTGCTCGGCTCGGATGACATCGACACGCGACTTCTCCCCTTCGCCGAGATTGTCGACCCGCGCGTCGAATGGCACGCTCTGATACTGCCCGAGGAGTTCAAGGACGAGCTGGCCCGCCTGTTCGCCGCGAGCAACAGTGACGCCGTCTACTACTTCCAGGGCCCGTACGGAATTGGCAGGCGGACTACCACCGAAGCGCTGTGTGCCGCCTGGGGCCTTCCGCTTCTCGTCGTCGACGTCCCCCGCTTCCTTGCCGGCGAAAGCGCTCCGGAGTTGGCGACCGAGTTCACCCTGCGTGAGGCCGACCTCCGCAGCGCGGCGGTCTACTGGAATCGCTTCGACCTGCTATTGTCGGAAAACAATTCTGTCGCCAATACTATCATTGACAGAATAGCAGGCTGGTCCGGTCTGACCTTCCTCAGCGGCGAGGAGCCGTGGACCGCCAGGGAGCGTCCGACCGGCAAGCCGGTCATTCCCATTGAGTTCCCCCTCCCTTCCTTCGGGATGAGGGCACTATTGTGGCAGGCCCATCTCGACGGTGCCTCGCCAGATCAAGAGCGGCTGAATGCCGTTTCCGACAAATTTCGCTTCACCGGCGGGCAGATCAGAGACGCGGTCAACGCCGCCAGGAACCTGGCTCTACGGAAGGGACGTGCCGATCACCACCTTGACCTCGACGACCTTTATCAAGCCTGCCGCAGCCAGTCCAACCAGAACCTGTCCGCCCAGGCACGCAAGATCGAACCGAAGTACCAATGGGACGATATCGTCCTGCCGAAGGACCAGATGGCGCAACTCCGCGAGATGTGCAGCCAGCTCAAGTACCGCCACGTGGTCCTTGAAGAGTGGCAATTCGAGCGCAGGCTGTCTTTGGGACGCGGTCTCAACGTGCTCTTCGCCGGGCCCTCGGGCACCGGCAAGACCATGGCCAGCGAGATTGTCGCTGGCGAATTGGGGCTCGACATCTACCGCATAGACCTCTCATCCATAGTGAGCAAGTACATTGGCGAGACCGAGAAGAATCTCGACCGGGTCTTCCGTGATGGCAGGGACTCTAACGCAATCCTCCTCTTTGACGAGGCCGACGCCCTCTTCGGCAAGCGCTCTGAGGTGCGCGATTCTCACGATCGCTACGCCAATATCGAGGTGGCCTACCTCCTGCAGAAGATGGAGGAGTACGAAGGCATCGCCATTCTGGCCACCAATCTGCGCAAGAACGTGGACGAGGCCTTCGCTCGACGTATGCATTTCGCCATCGAGTTCCCCTTCCCAGAGGAGCCGTACCGCTACGAGATCTGGAAGCGTGTCTTCCCCGCGGAGGCGCCTGTGACTGAGGATGTTGACCTCGCCTTTCTGGCACGTCAACTAAAGGTCACCGGCGGCAATATCAAGAACATCGCCCTGGCTGCAGC
>CAZGRF010000636.1:0-2489 GCA_964527825.1 uncultured Pirellulales bacterium | reverse complement strand
CCAGCAAGCTAACACCGTGGAACGCCGCCGAGAGAGGACCGAAGCGGGACATCACGGGCGAATTGGCGCAGGCGGTCCGTAAGCGCGGGCTCAGGTTCATCACGACCTTCCACCACGCGCGCAACAATCTGTGGGAGAAGCCCGGCAGGAACGGCCGGCTCGCCTGGACCGGGCACTATTCTTTCGTGAAGCAATACTTCCCCGCCCTGCTGAACGATCCGGAGCGTGCCATCATGTACGGCTATATGCCGCGCGAGAAGTTCCTGGCAATGTGGCTCGGCAAGCTGAAAGAGGTCATCGACAACTATCAGCCCGACATCATGTGGTTCGATTCGTGGCTGGATGAGATTCCCGAGAATCTGCGCCAGGAATACGTGGCCTACTACTACAACAAGGCCGCCGGGTGGGACAAGGAGGTCGTGGTCACACGCAAGCAAAATGATCTGCCGCTCTCAGTGAGCGTCGAGGACATCGAGAAGGGGCGGTCCGACCGCCTGACCGAGAACGTCTGGCTGACCGACGACACGATCAGCATGGGCAGTTGGTGCTACACGCAGGACCTCCGGATCAAGCCGACGTCCGTCGTGCTGCACAGCCTGATCGACATCATCAGCAAGAACGGCGTCCTGCTGCTGAACATCTCGCCGATGGCCGACGGGACCATTCCGGACAACCAGCGGCAGGTGCTGCTGGAGATGGGCCAGTGGCTCAAGATCAACGGTGAAGCGGTGTACGGCAGCCGGCCGTGGAAGATCTATGGCGAGGGTCCTTCCCAGGGCCGAGCCGGCCAGTTCGGCGGCGTCACTGACCCCCGTGGCGGCTATAGACCGCAGGACATCCGCTTCACCACGAAAGGCCAGGCGCTCTATGCCATCAGCCTCGGGTGGCCGGATGGAAGCCTGACGATCCAGGCGCTCAAGGCTGGCTCGCCTCAATACCCGGGCGAAATTGGCTCGGTCAAGCTGATGGGCAGCGACGCCGACATCGAATGGTCGCGCACGGCCGACGGCCTGACCATCACCATGCCGCCGGGGAGACCGTGCGACTACGCCGTCGTTTTCAAGGTTCTGCCGAAGGAGTGAGCGAGTCTTAGGAAGGCGTTTTCTGAAGCGCGGTTGTAGCCTGGGTCTGTGGGCCTGCGCAGGATCAGCCCTGACGTCCGAAGGCTGCCACCTTTCCACATGCGAGGCATTCTACCGCAATGGAAGACAGGTGCTCCGTTACTTTGCCGCTGACCCATACCGGTCCTCCATACGAACAGATGCGTTGATACAGTCCGATCTGGTCGGGGAAAAAGCTTACCTCGGCCAAGCCCGTCGCATCCTCCAACGTCACAAACCCCATCACTCGGCCGTCACTTGTCCTGGCCTTGCGGGCCGTCGCTATGAACCCGGCCACGGTTGTCCTGCGTCCCAGCCGCTCAAGTAATCTCGTGGCCGGTACATATTGACCCGGCAGCAACACTGCCGGATGCATACTGAAAGAGATGCCCGTCGTGTCAAGTTCCGCCTTCAACCTGGCTATTCTGTCGTAATCGGGTAACCGCCCAACAAAGCGGTCGCGATAGATGTCGAACAACAAAGGCTGATCGGGGTCCGGCCAAGCGAAATGCAATCGGCTCAGCATTAGCGGTCGCGTGGCGCCCAATCCATCACAGGCGCCGACGTGAATGAGGTTCCGCAGTTCCGGCCGGCGAAATGTCACGCGTCGCCGCAAATCGTCGATATTGCTAAAGGCTCGCGCCCGCCGCTGCTCGACGATACTCTCAGCGGTGGTGCGGCTTAATCCTTTCAGGACATTCAAGCCCGCACGGATGGCTCGGCCCTGCACGCTCCATTCGATCTCACTGGCGTTTACATGCGGTGGCAGGACCTTGATGCCATGCCTCTTTGCATCCCAGACGTACACCCGCAATGGATACATCCCGTGATGGTTGTTGAAGAGAGAACAATAGAACTGGGCCGGATAGTGGGCCTTCAGATAGGCCGTCTGCCAGGCGATATTGGCGTATACCGTCGCATGGGCCTTGCAATACGAGTAGGCGGCAAAGCGCAAAATCTCGTCCCAAATCGTCTCGGCAACTTCTCGGTCTATGCCCGCGCGCTCGGCCCGTGCGCGAACGAAGTCGAGGTACTGAGCCTGCAGACGCGACGCGGAGACCTTCTTCGAGACTTCGGAGCGGAACCGGTCGGCGTCGGCCACCGTATAGCCGGCGACCTCGACCGCGATGCGCATGACATCTTCCTGGTAGAGCATCACGCCGTAGGTGTCGCCCAGCAATTCCTTCAGCTTGGGGTGGAGATACTCGAAAGGCTTCTTATGAACGTGTCTTTCGATAAACGCCGCTTTCATGCCCCCGGACGCCGGACCGGGTCGGATCAATGACAGTGCAATCGCCAGGTCCTTTTTGCTCTTGACCTTCAACCCGCGCAGAAGCTGCCTCATCCCGGGCGACTCGCTCTGAAACACACCGAGACTATCGCCCGCGC